>NZ_JAYVFH010000240.1:0-18859 GCF_043773265.1 Flavobacterium sp.
CAATGGAAAAAAGGACGAACCGATGTCCGTTAAAATTGGAGATACCGTACTTTATGGTAAATATGCTGGAACCGAATTGAAATACGAAGGAAAAGATTATTTGATTATGCGCGAAGAAGATATTCTTGCTATTATTTAAATCAAATAAACGAATTAACAAACACACAAATAAACATTTAAAATGGCAAAAGATATAAAATTCGATATAGAAGCACGTGACGGTTTAAAACGTGGTGTTGACGCATTGGCAAATGCTGTAAAAGTAACTCTTGGACCAAAAGGTCGTAATGTAATTATTGGAAAATCATTTGGTGGACCAACAGTTACAAAAGATGGTGTTACGGTTGCAAAAGAAATAGAATTAAAAGATCCATTAGAAAATATGGGTGCACAAATGGTAAAAGAAGTTGCTTCTAAAACCAATGATTTAGCTGGAGACGGAACAACAACTGCAACCGTTCTAGCACAAGCAATTGTAAAAGAAGGTTTAAAAAACGTTGCAGCAGGAGCAAATCCAATGGATTTAAAACGTGGAATTGACAAAGCAGTTGAAGCTATTGTTGCTGATTTGGGCAAACAAGCTAAAGTGGTTGGTAGCGATTCTGAAAAAATAAAACAAATTGCTTCAATTTCTGCAAATAACGATGAAGTTATTGGCGAATTAATAGCCACAGCTTTCGGAAAAGTTGGTAAAGAAGGTGTAATCACTGTAGAAGAAGCCAAAGGAACAGAAACTTATGTTGATGTTGTAGAAGGAATGCAATTTGATAGAGGATATTTATCTCCATATTTTGTTACAAATCCCGAAAAAATGAATATTGAATTGGAAAATCCATACATTCTTTTATACGATAAAAAAGTATCTTCACTAAAAGAATTACTTCCAGTTTTAGAACCAGTTGCACAATCAGGCAAACCATTATTAATTATTGCTGAAGATGTTGATGGTGAAGCTTTATCAACTTTAGTTGTAAACAAGCTTCGTGGTGCATTAAAAATCGCCGCAGTAAAAGCTCCAGGATTTGGCGATAGAAGAAAAGCAATGCTTGAAGACATAGCAATATTAACTGGTGGAACTGTAATTGCTGAAGAAAGTGGTTACACACTAGAAAATGCAACTTTAGAAATGCTTGGAACTGCAGAAAAAATAACCATCGACAAAGACAATACAACTATTGTAAATGGTGCTGGAAATGCAGATTTAATAAAAAACAGAGTAAACCAAATTAAAAGTCAAATGGAAACAACGACTTCTGATTATGATAAAGAAAAATTGCAAGAACGATTGGCAAAATTAGCTGGTGGAGTTGCTGTTCTTTATGTTGGCGCTGCTTCTGAAGTAGAAATGAAAGAGAAAAAAGATAGAGTTGACGATGCGCTACATGCAACTCGTGCAGCTGTAGAAGAAGGAATTGTAGCCGGTGGTGGCGTTGCATTGTTAAGAGCAAAAGCGGCTTTATCAACCATTAAAGCTGACAATGCTGACGAAGCTACTGGAATACAAATAGTTTTTAAAGCTGTTGAATCGCCTTTAAGAACTATTGTAGAAAATGCAGGTTTAGAAGGTTCTGTTGTAGTTGCAAAAGTATCCGAAGGTAAAGGAGATTTTGGTTATAATGCTAAAACTGACGAATATGTTGACATGCTAAAAGCAGGAATTATTGACCCTAAAAAAGTAACTCGTGTTGCATTAGAAAATGCAGCTTCTGTTGCAGGAATGATTCTAACTACAGAATGTGCTTTAATAGAAATAAAAGAAGAATCTACTGGCGGTATGCCAATGGGTGGCGGAATGCCTGGAATGATGTAAAAAAAATTCTAATAAAAAATAAAATACGTGTTGTAAGTTTTTACAACACGTATTTTTTTATATATTAGTACCAGAAAAAACTTATAGATATGTCAAAAATAACATTTTCTTTCCTTCTCACAATAGTGTTTTTTAATACTATTTTCTCACAAACTTCAACAACTTCAACTGATGATGTTCAAACTAAATTAGCTGAATATTTTAAATTAGAAAGAGAAAACATACATCTTCATTTAAACAAAAACACTTATTTAACCACAGAAGATATTTGGTTTAAAGGTTATATTATAGAGAAGAAAATTAAAGTGCCATTTTTTACAACATCTAATGTTTATGTAAGTTTGATTGATGAAAACGGAAATAAAATCGAAACAAAACTTCATTATTCAGAAAATAGTGTGTTTGACGGAACAATAAAACTCAACGATTCTTATAAAACAGGAAAATATTATATTCAAGTTTATACCAATTATATGAATAATTTCTCTGAAGACGAATCGTCTGTTTTTGAAATTAATATTGTAAATCCAAATGAAGGCAACTTTATTGAAGATAAAAAAATAAATTATACTACTCTAGACATGGAGTTTTATCCGGAAAGCGGTGTTTTTCTTGAGGGAATTTTAAATGTTATTGCAGTAAAAATTTCTGATTGTAATTCTAATGGATTATCCTTTAAAGACATCGAAGTATTTGATTCTAAAGGAACTTCAATTACAATTTTTTCTACAGATATTAATGGTTATGGAAGAATTAGTTTGAATCCAGAAAAAAATGAAACATATAAAGTTGTTTTAAAATTTAACGACAATAAAATTGAAAAAGCTTTGCCAAAACCAACTTTAGATGGAATGTCACTATCCGTAAACAATTATTCTGTAAGTGGCAAAACATTAATAAGTATAAAAACCAACGCAACAAGTATTGAATCATTAAAAAACAAAACGCACTCATTGGTTATTCAACATAACGAAGTTTCATCTTCAATTCCGTTCACTTTTAAAGATGGTGAAAGTCAAAAATCTATTGCGATTGTAAATGACAAATTGATTGAAGGTTTGATTGTCTTAAACGTTATAAATTCTGAAGGTAAAAAAGTAAATGAAAGAATTATTTTTAATCCAATACTTGAACAAAATAAAATCGATGCCTTATCAAATTCAGTTAAAAATGACTCCATAATAATATCAGGTAGAACAAGTTTATTAATGGGAAACATAAGTGTTTCTATACTTCCAGACAATGACTATTCTGAACCAACAAAATCTATTTACAGCTCATTATTATTTGACAATTATCTTACCAATTCAACCAAAAACTTAAACTATTATTTAACCAATTTTTCTAAAGCAAAACATTCAGAACTTGACAATTTACTAATTACTCAAACTTCTAAATATGAGTTGGATAAAATAGTTTTAAAGCTTTCACCAGAAAAAAAATATGAATTTGACAATGGTTTAATTCTTAGCGGAACTGTAAATAATAATATACAAAACACTGATGAAAACTACACAATAACTATTAATTCCTTGGCTTTAGGACTTAATGAAAATGTAAAATTGAATGCTAAAAACGAATTCAAATTAGAAAACGTTTTAGCCATCGACTCAACTTCTGTTCATTTTACATTATTAGACAAAAAAGCAAAAGCAAAAGAATTGAATATATACTGTAATGTATTGAATAACAACAAAAAATTCTATAAACCATTTATTCCAAAAACAAAAAAATGTGCTGATAACAACATCATAAAATCGGATGATTTTGTTTTTCCAAAAATCGACAATGTTGTTTTGCTAGACGAAGTTGCAATAGAAGCGCAAAAGAAAAAAGATGATTTGTCTAAGACGACTAAGTTTAAAAATTCTTCTATAAAAGGTTATAAAATTACAGATGATCTTGCAGGTACTTTTAGAGATGTATTGTCTTTTATTAGATCTCACGGTTTTAATGTAACCGAATCTGGCAGTGATGTATTTATAACTCGAACCTATTCTACATCTTTTGGAGGAAGCAATAGTCCAACAGTATATCTAGATGATTTTCCTATTCCTGCAGATCAATTTAACATCTTGAAAAACATGAATCTAAATACTGTTGACGAAATTTATATAAACAAAACTGGATTTGGTGGAGGAATTAATGGCTCTAACGGAATAATTAGAATTTTTAGTAAACCAGTTGCTAACAGCGTTAGTAATATTAAAATAAAATCAAAACCATACTATATTAAAAACGGATTTCAACCAAATATTAGTTATAAAAACCCAAAGTATGCAAATGCATTTGATGAAAGTTTTAAACGATTTGGAACAATTTTTTGGGTGCCAAATATTAATACTAATGAAAGAGGTGAATTTCAATTTACAATACCTAATCTCAATCAAAAAAGCATTAAAATTGTAGTTGAAGGAATTTCTAGCGAAGGAAAATTAATTTCTGAAGTAAAAACAATTACTATAAATTAATCATCAAGATGAACTCTTTTCTTAAACAATTTCCATAAAACTGGCAATGTTGTAACAAGTATAATTCCAATTACAATATATTCTATATAATGTTTTAAATCAATATTAAATTGGTTTAAAAACAATTCATATAAATAATGTCCAGAAAAAATCATTGTGAAAGACCAAAGTAATGAACCCAATATATTAAAAAACATAAATTTCTTTTTGTCCATTTCTACAATACCTGCAATTACTGGTGCAAAAGTTCTTACTATTGGTAAAAAACGAGCAAAAACGATTGCTTTACTTCCATATTTATCAAAAAAATCTTTGGACTGATATAAATATTTCTTTTTAAAGAAAAGACTGTCTTCTTTTTTAAATAAATAACTTCCGCTTTTGGCACCAAACCAATATCCAACCATGTTTCCAAGAATTCCCATTATTGAAACTAATGCCGCAAGAAAAGTGACATTTACAAAGCTATTTCCTGTTGAAAAATCTCGCATTAAAGTTTCACTAAAAATTCCACACAAAAACAACAAACTATCTCCTGGTAAGAAAAAGCCAGCTAAAAGTCCAGTTTCGGCAAAGACAATAAATAAAACTACGTATAAGCCAATCTTTATTCCTCCAAACTCTAATAAGATATAAAATTCTGGATTAAAAAGTTGTTTCCAATCGAAATCAGTCATAAAATTTATGGGTAAAAATTTAAAGCTGTGAATGTAATTATTATTTTGTGGATGTAATAACTATTTAATATTTTTTTAAACAAAAACTCCCTATAATTTTAGTTTATAAGGAGTTTTTAACTTTATTTTCTTTCATACATACAACAACCATGAAGTTTTGCGTACTGTTCTTCGGTTGCTTTTACTTCATCAGAATCGTGGCCAACTGATGCAATTGCTTTTTTTACATCAAGAACAGAAGCTTTTTCTTCATTGATTATTAAATGCAAAGTATGATCATCAATATTCCAATCGGCACTTTTTACTCCTTTTACAGAATAAGCGGCTTTTTCTATTCGTTTTTTACACATTTCGCAATTGCCATTTATTTCAATATCATATTTGGCATTTTTATTCTTTATATCTTGTGCTTGACTTGAAAATGTCACTAAAAGTAACATCATTCCTATAATTATATTTTTCATTTTTATTTTTTATTACGAGGAGCGAAATAATCTAATCCTCATTATTAATATTTTTATTTTATTTTAAATCGCAGACCAGCATAAAACATTTGTCCAAAAACTGGCGCATATGCAATTGATGTATCAAATGTTGAGCCAAAAGGATTATCTGAACCCAAAATTGCTTTTTCTTGTTTATAATTACCAATATTTTCGGCACCAAGATACATTTCAAAAGTGCTAGAAAATGTTCTTGTAACTTGAGCATTCATTACCGAAAACGATGGAGAAAACGTCGGCAATCTATCATTAACTGGGTTTGATGCTGTGTTAGGCAATTGCTGTTTTCCTAGCCAATTAAAGGTATAATCAAATTTCCATTGTTTTCCTTTTTCTTTAATATGAGTTTCAAATTCTAAATTAGCAAAAAAACGATTCTTGGCTTGCAATGGTCTTTGAAAACTTCCCGAAAGATAATCAGTTGCAATGTCATAATACTTGTAGGCAGTTCTTAAATTGAGGTGTTTAATTAATTCAATGTTAAAATCTAATTGAAAACTATTGGCAAATGAATTTCCTTTTAAATTGTAGAATAAAACTTGCTGTGGACTTTGCATAACATCTACAATAGATTGATTTTGAAAATCGGTTCTATAGAAATCTAAAGTAACATCGGCAGATTTTCCAAACAAACTAAAATTTTGAGTATAACTCATGCCATAATTCCAAGCAATTTCTGGATTTAAACCATAAATTTTTCCGTTATTATCAAGCAAAGAAAATAATCTTGAACTTGCAAAAAGTTGTTGGTTTTCAGCATAAATATTGGCTGCTCGTTTTCCTCTTCCTGCAGAAAAACGAAAAACCGATTTTTTCCAAGGATTGTATCTAGCATGCAATCTTGGCGTAAAAAATGCTCCTAACCTATTGTGATAATCAAATCTTGCACCTAATATATAACTAAATTTATCGTTGTTGTCAAAAGTATATTCAAAGAAAGCACCAGCCGAATTATCTATTCTGCTAACATCAGAAAAATTTACAAATTCAGCATATTTATCATACGTAAAATTCAATCCAGTCGAAAATTTATTCATTGTATTATCTATAATCGAATTAAAAATCAAGTTCGAATAATAACTTTGTTGCTTAATATTATATTGATTTAATCCAAAATAAGATTGTTGATTGTGGTTGCTAAAACCATTTTGAAAACCAATACTTTGATAAGGCATTTCTTTAAAAACATATCCAACTTTTGAAGTAAAATCAAATCGCTCTGTATTAATTTCAGAACCCCAATAATTGGTTGTAAGTTTATCTCTGTTTTTATCATACTCTATTTCGCCTGTTTGTTTTTCGTCTTTCATATATTTAAAATTTATGAATGAAACCCAACCAGTTTCTGCACAAGCATATTGCCAACGATTGACCAAATTAATTTGTTTTCCTAACGGATTATCAAGAAAACCATCATCATTCATATCATTTTTAGCAACTCTTGTATTGCCATGAATGTATAAACTTGTTGCCCAATCATCAGATATTTTTTTATTGAAATGTGTGTTTAATTCAAAACGAGAATCAGTTGAACCATATGCATTTAGAAAGAAAGGAATGTCTTTTAATGGTTTAATAAGTTCCGTGTTAATTTGTCCCGAAATGCTTTCGTAACCATTTACAACACTTCCTGCGCCTTTTGTAATTTGAATGCTTTCAACCCAAGTTCCAGGTGTAAAAGATAATCCATAAGCTTGAGAAGCACCACGAACAGAAGGAATGTTCTCTTCGGTAATCATTAAATATGGCGATGTTAACCCTAACATTTTTATTTGCTTTGTTCCAGTTAATGGATCAGCAAAATTTACATCAATAGATGGATTAGTTTCAAAACTTTCGGCCAAATTACAACACGCTGCTTTGAGTAATTCAGAACTAGAAACTACTGTTGTGTTAGAAGTGTTGGTAAGTGATTTTTGTAATCCTTTTTTCTTTTTTATTACTTTAACCTCATCGAGTTTCTCTTGCGAAAAAGAAATTGCAGTAACAAACAACATCAATAATAATGTTATTTTTTTCATTGTTAAAAAATTTAATTTGTTAAAAATCTAAAAAATAAGAAATCTAAAAATTAAATTATGCGTAAAAAGTAAATTGACAATAGAGTTTATAAAATGGAGGTGCATTAGAGTTGTAACAATATTCAATTATTTGAGAAAATTGAATTAATTTGACTAAATTATATCGAATTGTTTCTAATTCAACATAATAAAACAAAGAATTTAAATCAAAAGAAATAGTATTTACAACACTTTTTTCTGTTTTAGCTTTAAGATTTACTTCTCTATCTGAACAACATTTTTTATGTTCTGTTTTTGGATTATAACAACAAGTTTTTTCTTCTTTTATAGGTGTTTCACATACTTCTTCTTTAGTAAAAACAGATGATATTGATGCAATTTTACCTTCACAAAAATGCACATTAAAAGCTAATCCCGAATTGGAAACCAAAAGGAAAAATGCTATGATTAATGAAATGTGCTTTTTATAATGCATACTGCAAAGGTATAGAATTTATTACAGAAAATGATGTTAATTATTACATAACGGATAATTTTTATGTCTTTTAATTTAACATTTTTAAAATTAATATTACTAAAAAAAAGAGTTTATTTTACCTTTTTTTGATAATAAAATGCAGGAATAAATAGCATTAAAAAAATAGGTTGAATAATAAATCTTCTTATATAAAATAAAGTCATTTTATTTTGTTCTCCAAAAAATTTAAGTGTAAAAAAGAAACTTATTATTAAAACGCTACCTAATAAAACATACAAAAAAGTAGAAAATTTTATTATTTTAAAATCTTTAAAAATCAAATATAACAATCCCAAAGAAAGCATTGTATTTAAGTAAAATCTAAAAGCCAAACTCAAAAACAACTTTATTGGATTAAAATTTGGAAGTTTTAAATTGGTATAATCTCTTTTAAAATAGTTTAAAAAAGGATCATAAAACAACTTGTTTTCAAATGCTCTAATTGAAACTAAGAGTATAATTATTACAATTGCAAAAAAAATTTGAAGCTTATTTTTAAGAAGACTTTTTAGCATAATCAGAAAATTTATTAACCCAAACAATCCATAAAATAAAAACAACTCCATATATAAATAATGGAAAAAACACATCATGAAGAATCGCTTGGTATTTTGGATAATGATACAAAGACATTCCTAACAATGCTATTCTAATAATATTAAAAAGGTGAATAACTATACATCCAAAAACAATAAAAAGTAGCGTTTGTTTTAATTTTCCTGTAAAAGCAAAAACAAAACTCACAAAAAGTATCATGATACTCAAAGCATTACAACCTTCGATTATTCTAGAAACCCATTTTTTTTTGTAAAAAAGATTTATACTTGGCTCTTTTAAATTTGGCATTTTATATGCTTCACAATCAAAAAGAGCTGTAAATTGCATAGTTTGATGGGCTACAATTTTAGTAAAACCATCAACTTCAAATTTTTTTTGATCAAACTCGCTTAAATAAGTTTGATATGCAAATGTTAAAACCAAATAAGTTCCAAAAAACTTAGCCAGAAATAATAAAAATGGTTTGAACTCTTTAAAATATTCTTTCAATTTTTAATTTTTAACAAATTTATACAAAAGTAAGCAACTGCAATAATTACTTTTGTAAAAAATAATTAATATGAATTTAGACGAATTAAAACCCAAGGTTGTAAAAATAGTATCAAAACAGGAAAAAACTGTAGATGAAAAATTACTAGATATTTGTCAATTACTACATGATGAAGTTTCGTATTATAATTGGGTTGGTTTTTATTTTGCCAATCACGAAACTAAAAGTTTGCATCTTGGTCCATATATTGGTGCCGAAACTGATCATACAGTAATTCCGTTTGGAAAAGGAATTTGTGGTCAAGTTGCAATGTCTAATGAAAACTTTGTTGTTCCAGATGTTGCTGCACAAGACAATTATATTGCGTGTAGTTTTACAGTAAAATCTGAAATAGTTGTACCTTTGTTTGTAGACGGAAAAAATATTGGTCAAATTGATATTGACAGTCATGTTCTTGATCCTTTTACTGAAAAAGACGAACATTTTTTAGAATTTGTAAACAAAGAAATTGCAAAGTTATATTAAAATAAAAATCAGACTCATTGGGGAATGAATCGGATTTTATTAAGCTCTAAAAATATTAAACTTCTAAAACACTATTTTCTGAATTTGCAAATTCGTTCCAACGATAACTATCTGCTTGGTTTTCGTTGACATAATTTCCATCGACAATATATTTAAATTCAAATGAATTGTCTTTTGGCAAATCAAAAGCTGCTTTAAATGTTCCGTTTTTTAATTTTGATAATTCACCTTCTGTTGCGTTCCAATTATTAAAATCGCCTACAACTGCTGCTGTTTGTGCTTCTTTAGCTTCTATAGAAAAAGTAACTTTACAAACAGGTTTTGTTTTTATAAATTGTTTCTTTATTGACATAACTATTTCATTTATAGATTAATAATGCAAAGTAAAGAAATATATTTTTACGATTTACAAGTGTACTAAAGAATTACTATTTTGATAAAATTCATCACAATAAATATTTGAATTCGTATTTTTTGGTGCCTAAAATTTTATTATTGATTTAAGAAAACGTTTTCTTAATAATTAAAAGTCAAATCAATATTTTGTTTTTTAATTAAATTTCATACCTTTAAGAACAAATTTTGGTCGATATGAATAGTGAACAGTTAGAAATTTATGAATATGCACGCAAAAGAATAAAGCAAAAAAAAGGTCTTTATTTTCATTTTGTTTTATTGCTACTTGGCAGTATTTTTCTTTTTATTGCCAATAAATGGATGAATATTGGTGAACCAAGAAATTGGTATATTTGGGCAATAACCATTTGGATATTCTTTTTTATACTTCATTTTATAAAAGTATTTATTACAGATAGTTTTATGAATAAAAGATGGGAACAAGAGCAAATAAATAGATTAATGACAATGCAAGAGAAAAAAATTGAACAATTAAAAAACGAAATCGAGAATAAAAAATAATGATAATTCTAATTGCTGCTGCTTCAGAAAACAATGCTCTAGGTAAAGAAAATAAACTTTTATGGCATTTACCACATGATTTTAAAAGATTTAAAGCCATAACATCTGGACATTATATTATTATGGGAAGAAAAACTTTTGAAAGTTTCCCAAAACCTTTACCCAACAGAACTCACATTATTATTACACGTCAAAAAAATTATACTTTTCCTGATTGTATTATTGCAAGTAATCTTGAAAACGCTCTAGAATTAGCTCCAAAAAACGAAGCTGTATTTATAATTGGTGGCGGAGAAATTTATAAACAATCTATAGATATTGCTGATAAAATTGAGCTTACAAGAGTTCATTCGTCCTTTGAAGCTGATACTTTTTTCACTGAAATTGACCCTGAAAAATGGAAATTAATACTGGAAGAAAGTCATAAAAAAGATGAAAAACACAAATATGATTACACATTTGAAACTTACATAAAAAAGTAATTCATAAATTTATCTCTAATGCTTTACAAATTGTAATTTGGCTTTTATTATTTGTACTTTTGCATTTACTAAAAAATTGCACCAATTAAATGTCTAAAAACGTTACACCATATAAAGATTCAACTTTAGGAAAAAAAGAACAAGTTACTCAAATGTTTGATGCTATTTCTGGAAATTACGACGGATTAAATCGCGTAATTTCATTTGGAATTGATGTTAAATGGCGCAAAAAAGTAGTACAACTTGTGGCTGCAAAAAATCCAACAAACATTCTTGATATTGCTACAGGAACTGGAGATTTGGCAATATTAATGACACAAACATCTGCCAAAAAAATTATTGGATTAGATATCTCTGAAGGAATGCTTGAGGTTGGAAAAAATAAAATAATAGACAAAAAACTCGACAATGTTATAGAAATGATAGTTGGCGACAGCGAGAAAATGTCATTTGAAGACAATTATTTTGATGCTATAACTGTTTCATTTGGAATTAGAAATTTTGAAACACTAGAAAAAGGTCTTGCCGAAATTTTAAGAGTTTTAAAACCAAACGGAATTTTTGTTGTTCTAGAAACTTCTATTCCAGAGAAAACACCTTATAAACAAGGTTACAAATTTTATACAAAAAACATTTTACCTATAATTGGAAAACTTTTTTCTAAAGACAATGTTGCTTACGGATATTTATCAGAATCGGCATCGGTTTTTCCTTATGGAGAAGAGTTAAACAATATTTTACGAAAAATTGGGTTTATAGATGTTGTAGCAATGCCTCAAACATTTGGAGTTGCAACTATCTATTCAGCATCAAAAAAATAACATGAAAAAGAGTCTTTATATTTTACTATTTTTTATAACACTTCAAGGACAAGCCCAATTTAAAGGAATGTTTGGAAAAGATCCTATAATAAATTTAGAGAATTTTGATAAACAAAAAGTACATTGGGGTTATTTTTTAGGATTCAATGCCTATGATTTTAAAATAGATTATAAAAACACACCAGATGTTGATATAGCAGTAAAAAGTGTTACTGGTTTTAATGTTGGTTTAGTAGGGAACTTGCGACTTCACGAATACATAGATTTAAGATTTGAACCAGGATTATATTATACTCAAAGAAATTTAACCTATTCGCAGTTTACAACTACACTTGATGCACTTAGAGAAGTAAAATCAACCTATATTCATTTTCCGCTTTTAGTAAAATTTTCATCTAAAAGAATAGGAAATTATCGTCCTTTTATAGTTGGTGGAGCATCTGCAACATTGAATTTATCAAGTAATTCTAAATCAAAAGACGATAATCTTCAACAAAGATTTAGAGTAAAACCTTGGACAAAAAATTATGAAGTTGGTTTTGGAGTTGATTTTTATTTAGAATATTTCAAGTTTTCTCCTTCTATTCGTGGTGTTTTTGGTTTGGGCGACGAGTTGATAAGAGATAACGATCCAAATAGTGAATGGACAGGAAATATCGATGCATTAAAAACTAGAGCTGTTTTTATTAACTTTACTTTTCATTAAAAGTTAGTTTCTTTTAAATTCGCTTAAAAAAATTGCTGTAGCACTGGCAACATTCAAACTTTCAGTTTTTTGTAATTCTCCAAATCTTGGTATTGCTAATCTTATTTTTATTAGATTTTCTATTTCTTTAGAAATTCCGTTGGCTTCGTTTCCTAAAACTAGAATTCCTGTTTTTGGAAGTTTTTCTTTATAAACATTAATTCCATCCATAAAAGTTCCAAAAACAGGAAGCTTTGTTGCAGAAATATAATCTTCAAGATTTAAATAACTTACATTTACTCTAGAAATCGAACCCATTGTTGCCTGAACAACTTTAGGATTATAGACATCAACCGAGTTTTCTGAACATATTATTTGAGAAATTCCAAACCAATCACACAATCTAATTATTGTTCCAAGATTTCCTGGGTCACTAACACCATCAAGTGCAACAATTAATTCTGAAGAGCTATTTTTTTTATCTAATGGAATTTTAAACAATGCCAAACAATTATTGGCAGTATTCAAACAACTCATTTTTTTTAACTCATCATTACTAATTATACTCTTGTTTTCATTTGAAATTGAATCAAATAAATTTTCAGTTACATACAAATGTTCTAATATAAAATTTGATAAAAGCAATTCTTGAATTACCTTTACACCTTCGGCAATAAATAACTGATGAATTTGTCTGTATTTTTTTTGTTGTAAGCTTGTAATTAGTTTTATTTGGTTTTTACTAACCATAAATAATGTATTTTTGAATTAAATTTATTGCTTTTGAAAAATCTCTTTACAAAAATATCACTTATTATTTTAACTACACTAATTATTGTAAGTTGCGATACTACCAAAAGAGTTCCTCGCAATAAAAGATTATTAATAAAAAATGAGATTTCTGTAGACGAAAAATCTATTAAAGACGACAATGTTTTCAATCAATTATATCAAAAACCCAACAGTTCTATTTTGGGATATAAACTTAGATTGAACTTATTTAATTTGGCAAAGAAAAATACCGATTCTTCATACAAGGCAAAATTTAGAAAAAATCCAGCAAAATATTATCGAAAAGCAAAATTGCTTTCAAAAAAACAAGTAAACCGACTTGGACATTCTTTTTTTTATGAAGGAATACACAATTTTTTAAAAAAAACTGGCGAAGCACCAGTTATTTTAGATACAAACAGTACAAAAAAATCATTAAACAGATTGAAATCTTATTATTACAACAAAGGTTTTTTTGATGTAACAACAACTTATAAAGCAGATTCTTCTAAAATTAAAAAAGTTGGTCTAGAATATATTATAAAAAAAGGAAGTGGATATAATATAGATAGTTTACATACAAAAATTGCAACCGTTGCCTTAGATTCTTTGTATCAACTAAAAAAAGAAAATTCATATATTAAGGTAAAAAATCAATATACAACCGAAGATTTAAACAATGAAAGAAACAGAATAACGTCTGAATTTAGAAACAATGGTGTGTTTTTCTTTCAACAAAGTTATATAGAATATAATTTAGATACAATAAACACTGGTAAGAAAGTTAATGTTGAATTAATTATTAAAAACCAAAATATTGTTCAAAATGACACTTCTAGAACTCAAGATTTTAAGATTTATAAAATTAGTAAAGTCAATATTTTTACAGATTTATCAATTACTAAAAACAAATTAAAAATAAAAGATAGTGTAAATTATAATGGATTTTATTTTTACAGTGAGAATAAATTAAAATATAAACCGAAAGCTATTTCCGATGCAATATTTATAACTCCAGGAAGTATTTATTCTGACAATAAAACCACATTAACTTCTAAATACCTTAGTAATCTTAGGGTTTTTAATTATCCGTCAATTCAATATTCAGTAGATCCAGAGGCAGAAAACGGATTAATCGCTAATGTTTATTTAATTCCAAGAAAAAAATATACTTTTAATCCATCAATCGATTTTACACATTCTAACATTCAAGATTTTGGAATTTCTGGAAACGTATCTTTAGGAATTAGAAATGTTTTTAATGGTGCCGAAACATTTGATATTGGTTTTAGAGGAAATGTTGGTTCATCACGAGATTTGGCAAATCCAAACAATAATTTTTTCAATATATCAGAAATTGGTATTGACTCTAAGTTAAATTTTCCAAGAGTTTTATTTCCTATAAATACTGATAAAATTATCCCTAAAAGCATGATTCCATCTACATCATTAAGTGTAGGTATTGCCAAACAAAGAAATATTGGATTAGACAAACAAAATTTTACAAGCTCACTAACTTATAATTGGACACCAAGAAAAAACACAACAGCTCGTTTTGATTTATTCAACATTCAGTTTGTAAAGAATTTAAATATTGGCAACTATTTTAATGTTTATAAAACTTCTTATAACAAGCTAAATGAAATAGCAGCAATTTATAATCAAGATCCTAATAATGTAAATTCTGATGGAAATTTAACACAAACTGGTTCTTTGGGATTTATAAATGATGTACTTAGTTTTCAAACAGCATTAATACAAGCTGATCCTAATTTCAAATCGGTTTTAAGTATATCTGAACGATATAAAAGATTAGTTGAAGACAATTTAATCTTTGCAACAAGTTTTAGTTTTTCAAAAACTTCCAAAAAAGATTTAGTAGACAATAGTTTTTATGCTATTAAAACTAAACTAGAATCTGCAGGAAATTTACTTTCTATTCTTGCAAATGCTTCAAAACAATTAAAAAACCAAAATGGAGCCAATACCATTTTTGATGTAGAATTTTCTCAGTATATAAAATCCGAATTTGAATATATTAAACATTTTGATTTAAACAGAAAAAAAGTTTTAGCTTTTAGAGGTTTCTTTGGTATTGCAATTCCTTATGGAAACTCTAACAGCATTCCGTTTTCTCGAAGTTATTTTGCTGGAGGAACAAACGATATTAGAGCATGGCAACCCTATTCACTTGGTCCAGGAAGTAGTGGCGGAATTAATGATTTTAACGAAGCCAACATGAAAATTAGTTTAAATTCAGAGCTAAGGTTTAACATTTTAGGGAACTTTAATGGTGCATTATTTGTCGATTTAGGAAATATTTGGAATGTATTAGACAATGTAACAGATAAATCTTATCAGTTTAACGGAATAAAATCTTTAGAAACTGTTGCGTTAGGTACAGGTTTTGGTTTGCGATATGATTTTGGTTTATTTATTGTTAGAGGCGATTTGGCATTTAAAACCTATAATCCTGCAAAAATTGAAAATGAAAGATGGTTTAGAGAACTCAATTTATCAAAATCTGTATTAAATATTGGAATAAATTATCCTTTCTAATTTTAGAAATTAGTATTTTTGTATCCCAATCTCGAAACTTCGAGACGGAATTAACTAAAAACACAACTACACAATGTCACATAACATTAAACCTGGAGTTGCAACTGGAGATGAAGTTCAAGCAATTTTCAGTTATGCCAAAGAAAAGGGATTTGCATTACCAGCAGTAAACGTAATTGGTTCTAGCACAATAAATGGTGTTATAGAAACCGCAGCCAAGTTAAATGCTCCAGTAATTATTCAGTTTTCTAATGGTGGAGCACAATTTAATGCAGGAAAAGGACTTTCTAATGCTGGTGAAAAAGCAGCAATCGCTGGCGGAATAGCTGGTGCAAAACACATTCATACTCTTGCCGAAGCTTATGGCGCAACTGTAATTCTTCATACTGATCATTGTGCAAAAAAATTATTGCCATGGATAGATGGTTTGCTAGATGCATCTGAAAAACATTTTGCAGAAACAGGAAAACCATTATATTCTTCTCATATGATAGATTTATCTGAAGAACCAATAGAAGAAAATATCGAAATTTGTAAAACCTATTTGGCTCGAATGAGTAAAATGGGAATGACTTTAGAAATAGAATTAGGAATTACTGGTGGCGAAGAAGATGGCGTTGATAATAGCGATGTTGATAGTTCAAAACTTTACACACAGCCAGATGAAGTTGCATATGCCTACGAAGAATTATTAAAAATATCTCCAAGATTTACAATTGCTGCAGCTTTTGGAAACGTTCATGGTGTTTACAAACCAGGAAATGTAAAATTGACTCCAAAAATCTTAAAAAACTCTCAAGATTATGTTCAAAATAAATTTAATACTGGACCAAATCCTGTAGATTTTGTTTTTCATGGTGGCTCTGGCTCAACACTAGAAGAAATTAGAGAAGCAATTGGATATGGTGTGATAAAAATGAATATTGATACCGATTTACAATTTGCTTTTACAGAAGGAATTCGTGATTATATGGTAAAAAATATCGATTATCTAAAAACACAAATTGGAAGTCCAGAAGGTGCTGATTCACCAAATAAAAAACATTATGATCCAAGAAAATGGATTCGTGAAGGAGAAGTTACCTTTAACACAAGATTAGAGCAAGCATTTGCTGACTTGAATAATGTGAACACATTGTAAAATTTGTTTCAAGTTTTAGGTTTCAAGTTAAAAAACTAACAACCTGAAACTTTAAACTTATTAACCTTAAACAAAAAAGAATGGCTTGGTTTAAAAGAACAGAAAAAGGTATTACAACCGCAACAGAAGACAAAAAAGACGTTCCAAAAGGACTTTGGTATAAGTCTCCAACAGGAAAAATAGTTGATGCCGATGAGCTAGAAAGAAATCTTTGGGTAAGTCCAGAAGATGATTTTCATGTTAGAATTGGAAGCAAAGAATATTTTGAAATATTGTTTGACAACAATGAGTTCAAAGAATTGGATGCCAAAATGACTTCTAAAGATCCGTTGGGATTTGTTGATACTAAAAAGTATGCCGACAGATTGAAAGACGTCATGGAAAAAACCAAACTAAAAGATGCTGTTCGCACAGGTGTTGGAAAATCTAAAGGAAAAGATTTAGTAGTATGCTGTATGGATTTTGCGTTTATTGGCGGATCGATGGGCGCAGTTGTTGGCGAAAAAATTGCTCGTGGAATAGATTATTCTATAAAAAACAGAGTTCCATTTGTAATGATTTCAAAATCTGGTGGAGCAAGAATGATGGAAGCTGCATATTCGTTAATGCAATTAGCAAAAACCTCAGCAAAACTAGCACAACTTGCCGAAGCTAAAATTCCCTATATTTCTTTATGTACTGATCCAACAACTGGAGGAACAACTGCCTCATATGCTATGCTTGGTGATATTAATATTTCTGAACCTGGAGCATTAATTGGATTTGCTGGACCAAGAGTTGTTCGCGACACAACCGGAAAAGATTTACCCGAAGGATTTCAAACAGCAGAGTTTGTGTTAGAACATGGTTTTTTAGACTTTATTGCTCATAGAAAAGAAATGAAAAACAAAATCAACTTGTATATTGATTTGATTTTGAATGATGATGTTAGGTAGGAATTAAAAAATAAAAATGATATGAATAATAGAACTTTTGATTTATTGGCAAGCAAATTAAAAAATGCTCCTCAAAGTGTTATTGAGCGTGTTATTGGATATGTTGATGCATTAGTTGAACCAAATAATAAACCATATAAATTAACAAAACAGCAACAACAACAATTAGACAATCAAATAAATTCAGATAAAAATGAATATGTAGTTGCAGAAACATTATTTCTTGATTTAAAAAAGAAATATGAATTATAAGATTATTGTTTCTCCTATTGCTTCTAAAAATATCGAAGATGCTGTTGAATATTATGTTTATAAAGCTGGTAAAAAAGTTGCATTAGATTTTTTAAAAGACTTTGGAAAAACATACAAAGCATTACAATTAAATCCTTTTTATCAATATCACGACAATAATTATCGTTTTTTACCATTTGATAAATTTCCTTATATAGCTTTTTTTATTGTTGTTGAACCAAGTAAAACGATTTTTTTAAATGCAGTTTTTCATACTTCTTTAAATCCCGATAAATATCCTATTATTAAAACAATATGAGCCCGAAACAATATCGAGCTCATTTTTTTTAAATTTATAATAAACTTGTCTAAAATTTCGAGTAAAGAATATTTTGAGACAGCTTTTTGAATTTAATTTACTTTTGTTAGTGTTACCATTTGGGTTGGAATTGGAATTGGAATACCATTTGGATCACCTTTGTATGGACAATCATTTTCTATCCAAATTTCTGATTGCAAGAATTTGTAAAGTAAAGTATTTATATTTGTTAAATCTCTCAACAATATTACAGTTCCAGTAACATCGCATAAATTAGGATCACTATATACAAAATAACATCTATTACTTACAAGACTATTACCTATACTTGATAATTTTGCTAAGTTTACGTCCATTATAGACATTGTACTTGAAATAACATTTCCTGAAATTGTTTCAGTAATGGTGTATTTACCGATTAAAAG
>NZ_JAYVFH010000241.1:0-14325 GCF_043773265.1 Flavobacterium sp.
TGAGAGTGCAAAACTAAACATATTTTTACCTATAACAAACCTTTTTATACCTTTTTTTTTGGTTTTTTATAATCACCTGAAATCGAAGTGTTTGTTGAAAATTAATTATCAGTTTTAAAATGGAATAGCTTTAAAAACATTTTTATTGACTAAATGTTTTCTTAATTTAATCAAAATAAATTGTCTTTGAAGGAGATATTTTAGTAATTATATATGAAGGAAATAAAAGAACTAAAAGACAAACTAATATTGTGACAATATTCAAACTGAAAATATATAGAAAATTTATATAAACAGGTGCGATATTTACATAATAACTCTCAGGATTTAGTTTAATAACTTGAAAGTGTTTTTGAACAAGAAGAAGTCCTATACCTATTATATTTCCGAAGAACAGACCTCTGACTATTAAATAAAATGAATTATAAAGAAAAATTTTTCTAATAGACCAATTATTAGAACCCATTGATTTTAATATCCCTATCATTTGAGTTCTTTCTAAAATTAAAACTAAGAGAGCAACTGCCATATTGATTGTTGAAACAACTATCATTATTATTATTATGACAACAATATTAAAATCAAAAAGCTTTAGCCAATCAAATATATAATAGTATTTTTCAACTATGGTTTGCGAATTTAATGTTGATGATATTTCTTTGTAAACTTCTTCTCCTTTCTCATTAATTTTAGTAAAATCATCAATAAAAATCTCAAATGAACCAACTTCATTTGTCTTCCATTTATTTATTTTTTGAACATGACGAATATCTCCAATAACATAAGAGGCATCAAACTCTTGAAAACCTGAATTATAAATTCCAACAATTATGAATCTTCTACTTTTAGGCAATTTATTTTGTTCATCTTTCATGAAGAAAGTATTAAAACCATCACCAAGTTTAAGATTTAGTCGATTAGACAAATATTCTGAAATAACAATCTCATTATTTAAGTCTGATTTTAATTTAGGAATAATGCCAGAAATTAAATATTCATTAAAATTTTCCCACTGATAATCCTTACCAACCCCTTTAAACAATATTGGCTCAAAAGATGTTTCAGTTCTAATCATTCCAGCTTTAGTTGCAACGGCTTGGATATGAGTTATCCCATTAACAGAGTTGAATTTAGGATAAAACTTTTGATGAATTGATATCGGATTAGTACTAACATCAGAGTCATTTCCATTAAAATTTGAAATTATTATATGTCCATTAAAAGCAGAAACTTTTTGGCGTATTTTTTGCTGTAATCCAATTCCAGTAGCTATAGAAACAATCATCATAATCATTCCAAGTGCAATTGCTGCAATAGCAATTTTTATTATTGGTGCAGATATACTACTTTTATGATCTTTAGAAGTAATAAGGCGTTTTGCTATGAAATGTTCTAGATTCAAAAGTTAATGATTTTTGCAAAGATATTTGTTTTTGCATCAAAGACTCATAGTTATTATTTTAAGTTTAAAAAAAATATGAAACATTTAATTAAAATTAGTTTGATTTTTTTGTGTTATTTATTTATTTCCTCCTCATGTGGAAGTAATAAAAAAAGAGAAAAAATAAAGAATGAGGGTAAAAAAACAGAAGGCTTTAGACTCAAAAATGAAGAAAACAAAATTCAAAAACAATCAGAAATAGTAGATTTTAGTTTTGGGATAAAAACAGGAGCCGAAAACTTATCAGAATATTTACCATTACTAAAAAACAAAAAAATTGCTGTAATAACCAATCAAACTGGCATTGTAAGAACCATTAAGTACACCAAAGCTACGTCTATGGATAATGAAAGTAAAGAAATAATAACAAATAATATTGTAGACTTCTTACTAAATAATAAAATTAATATACAAAAAATATTCGCACCAGAACACGGTTTTCGAGGTACAGCAGATGCAGGAGAACAAATTGTTGACGGAAAAGACACAAAAACCAATTTACCAATAATTTCGCTTTATGGAAGTTACAAAAAACCAAAACCAGAACAATTAGCCGATATAGATATAATGATTTTCGACTTACAAGATGTTGGTGCAAGATTTTATACCTATATATCATCTTTACATTATATAATGGAATCATGTGCAGAAAACAAAATTAAACTTATAGTTTTAGATAGACCAAATCCTAACGGAAATATTGTAGATGGTCCAATTTTGGAAAAAGAATTCACGAGTTTTGTTGGTATGCACCAAATTCCGTTGCTTCACGGAATGACTATTGGCGAATATGCACAAATGATTAATGGCGAAAAATGGCTAGAAAATGGAGCTATATGCGACTTAAAAGTAATTCCTTGTTTAAATTACAAACGTGAAATGACTTATAGCTTACCTATAAAACCATCTCCAAATTTACCAAATGATCAAGCAATAAATTTATATGCCAGTTTGTGTTTGTTTGAAGGAACTAATGTAAGTGTTGGTCGTGGTACAGAAATGCAATTTCAAATTTATGGCTCTCCATTTTTACCAAAAGGCAATTTTAATTTTACACCTATTCCAAATTTTGGAGCCAAAGAACCAGTTTATAAAGATCAAATTTGTAACGGCGAAAACTTGACAAAAACCACAAAAGTTGACAAATTAGAAATCAAGTGGTTAATTAAAGCATATCAATCAACTGCTGATAAATCAAAATTTTTTAATAATTTCTTCACTAAACTAGCTGGAACAAAAAAACTTCAACAACAAATAGAATCTGGAGTTTCCGAAGCAGAAATTAGAAAATCTTGGGAGAAAGGATTAATCGATTTTAAAAAAATGAGACAAAAATATCTAATTTATTAAATTATTATTCTCAATTTTATTTTTTAAAAAAAGAAAACTATAATACAATGCATAAACTAAACCTGATAAGAAAACAAAAGTAAAAACAGACATTACTATAACTTCAAAAACTAAATATTCAAAACTATTTTCTCTAATATCACTATCAATAAATGCACCAAAAACTGAAAGTAAAAGTGACATTATATAAATTCCTAATATAATAAAAACATGTTTCATAGATGTATTTTATTATAAAACGAAAAAATATTAATAATAGTATTACAATGTAAGTTTTAACTTCATTTTTTCCACAATATTATAAGCAGCAGGACAAACACTAATGTTCTTTAAAGTTAAATCTGTTATTTGTTGAAACTTTTTTCTATCAGTATGCGGAAATTCTCTACACGCTTTTGGTCGAACATCATAAATAAAACATTTATTATCCAAATCTAAAAAGCTACAAGGAACAGTTTGCAATACATAATCTTTATCTTCATCAACTCTTAAATATTGTTCAATGAATTGTTGTGGTTTTTGTCTTAAATGTTTTGAAATTCTTTCAATATCAGCACTTGTAAAAAGAGGACCAGTAGTTTTACAACAATTGGCACAATCTAAACAATTCGTTTTTTTAAACTCTGCATCGTGCAAATCTTGCATTACATAGTCTAAATTCTTTGGCGTTTTCTTTTTTAGCTTATCAAAATACTTTTTGTTTTCGATATGACTATCTTTGGCTAGTTTTACTAGTTCGTTTAGTTGTGGTTTCAAGTTTAAAGTTTAAAGTTGAGCTACAAAGTTAATCAACTTAAAACCTCAAACCTTAAACTTTGAACAAAAAGTAATGAAAGACCTTTTCGGATTAGCTATTCTAGATTTTCAAACCAACAATGCTCCAGAAGATATAATTACTGAAACTTCAATATCTGAAGCAGATCAAATGAGTATTTCCTATCTTTTTAGAAATTTTAAAAAAATGCCAAAGCTTGAACAAAAAGCGCTTCAACTTTGCAAAGGAAAAATTCTAGATGTTGGTTGTGGTGCAGGAAGTCATAGTTTGTATTTACAAGAAAAAGGTTTTGATGTTAAAGCAATAGACATATCTAAAAACGCAATAAAAACGTGTCAACTTCGTGGATTAAAAAATACTTCCGTTCAAAATATTTTAGACTTAAAAAACGATAAGTTCGATACCATTCTACTATTAATGAACGGAACTGGAATTTTTGAAACACTATCCAAAACAAGCAAATATCTCAAAAAATTAAAATCACTTCTAAGCCCAAATGGTCAAATTCTTATAGATTCTTCTGACATTATTTATATGTATGATGAAAACCAAGATGGCTCAATATCAATTCCGGCAAATGGTTATTATGGCGAACTAACTTTTACAATTCAATATAAAAACGAATTAGAAAAACCTTTTCCGTGGTTATTTTTAGATTTTAATACACTTCAAAACATCGCTTTTGCAAATAATATAAAATGCGAATTAATTCAAGAAGGCGAACATTATGATTATTTAGCTAAATTATTTTTATAAAAAAACTAATACTAAAACATCAATTTTTTAGAGCCAATTCCAGCATTACATTACAATTTTGCTCAATAAAATCTATTTTTCTAACTATAAAACGTGCTTCCTTTGGTCGCAGTTTTATACCAAGAAAAATTAGAATTTATTTTCACAAAGATTTTCATTACATTCTGGGCTAAACCATCCTTATACTTCTATCAAATCTGTAGTTTCAATAATATCCTCAATAGCTTGGTACAAAACATCCAAATCTTCTTGACAATTATATACATTTATAGAAAATCTCAAGTATAATTTATCATTCAAAGGCATTACAGGAACTTGAATTTTATATTTTTCATACAATAAATCCTTCAACTCAATTGCATTTTTTGTATTCACAGCAACACTTGCCATTTGTCCAAGAAATTCTTCCGATACAGGACAAATTGGTTTGGTGTTTAATAAATCACAAAAACGTTGATAATTATCTAAAACCATTTTCTTGCATGCTTTAGATTTTTCTTTCCAGTTATTCTCTTCCAAAAATTCAATCACTCTTGGAGTACAAAGAAAAGACGAATAATCATTAGTTCCTTGATATTCATGATAATCTAAAAACCTGCTTTCACTCGGGAACATACTTTCGTAACCCCAACTTACAACCAAAGGATCAATACCTTCTTGAAATTCATTTTTTACATAAAGAAACGAACTTCCTTTTGGAGCCAACATCCATTTATGCAATGTTCCAGTATAAAAATCGGGATTCAACTCTTTTATATTCAAATCAATATGACCAGGAACATGTGCGCCATCAATTATTGTAATCAATCCTATTCTTCTAGCTTTATCGCAAATTTCCTTTACAGGAAAAATTAAAGCCGTTGAGCTAGAAATTTGATTTAAAAAAATCACTTTTGTGTTAGAATTATATCCTTTCCAAAATTCTTCAATTATTTGCTCCTTAGAAACTATTGGCAAAGAAATTTCTTGACGAACATATTTAACACCATTTTTTTTACAATAAAAATTCCAAGTTCTATCCATTGCGCCATATTCATGGTTGGTTGTCAAGATTTCATCACCAACTTCTAGCTTTAAACTTCGCATTATAGTATTTACTGCAACAGTTGGATTAGGTGTAAAAAAGAAATCTTCAACATAGCAACCAATAAATTTTGCCAAAGTTTTTTTTGCTTCATTTAAATAAATTGGTAATTTCTTTTGAATAAAATTTACAGGTTCGGTTTCTAATTCTAACTGAAATCTTTGATATTCTTCAAAAATTGGTTTTGGGCAAGCGCCAAACGAACCATGATTTAAAAAAGTGATTGTTTTATCTAAAAGAAATTGCGGTTTCATAAAATTAGTTTTTTGTAAAAATAAAAAATCTCAACCTATTATCGATTGAGATTTCTGAATTTTAATAATTTAAAAAATATAGTAAAGTTATTTTTCTTCTTTTTCGGCAATTGGAACATGTAACATAATTGGAATCAAATAATTACATCTTATTTTTTTTCCATTATGTTCTGCCGGCATCCATTTTGGGCAAGATTTTAAAACTCTAATAGCTTCATTTGCAGTTCCAAAACCAATATCTTTCAAAACTTTTATTTCAGATATTGAACCATCTTTTTCTACAATAAAGTTAACTAAAATTTTTCCGCCAGTAAATGATTCATCATCTGGCATGTTAAAGGAACGACCAACATACTGAAAAAACTTTTGCATTCCACCAGGAAATTCTGGCTTAACTTCTACTTGAGCCATATTATATATTGTTTCATCACCAAAAGTCACTTCTTTTGGACCTTCCATTACAGGTTCCAAAGTTTGACTTTGCGCATTTCCCATTTCAAATAAAAATAAGGCAACTATAAATAAAAATAAATTTTTCATATTAATTTTTTATTAAAAAATCCTAATCAAAATTCTATTTGATTAGGATTTATATTTATTTAGGAATTTGCATACTTATTGGTATCACAAAAGAACATCTAACAATTTTTCCGTTTTGTTCTGCTGGCTTCCATTTTTCGGCCAATTTAAAAACTCTAATTGCTTCTTCTGCACTACCAAAACCTGCATCTTTTATAACTATTATGTCAGTAATACTTCCATCTTTTTCAATTACAAAGCTCACAATTACTTTACCACCTTTAAAATCTTTATGCTCAGGAACTATAAAATTTTTACCAATAAAATTATAAAAACTCTGAATTCCGCCAGGATATTCTGGCAAAACATCTATTCCTGCAGTGTTATAGATATTATTATCTAGATTTTGTGGTGCTTCAACTACCATTTCTTGAGCTGAAAGAAACTGAAAACCAAATACAATTATAAAAAATAGTTTTTTCATAAACAATTATTCCATGTATTTAGCCATAAGAGCTTGTACTTCGCCAGAAACTTCCATCATAGATTCTTGTGACTTTGTTGTAATTGTTTCTGCTTTTTCATTCATTTTTTTACCAACTGGACTTTCATAAAAAGCCAACATTGCTTTAATATCTTCTTTTGTATATTCTTCCATGTATAATTTTGCTGTTCCGTCTTGAATTTTTGTAATTATACCATCAAACTCTACAAGAAATGCAGCTTGTTTTGCTTCTGGAATCATTGCGAGAACTTGCTTTTTTGCAGCAGCCATTTGTCCTCCAGAACCACTTAGTTGAATTACTTTCATCACGTCAGCTTTAAAAGCTGCGTCTTCTTGAGAAAATCCAAATTGAACTACTAATACTAATGCGAATGTTAAAATAAGTTTTTTCATGTTGTAAATTTTTGGTTTTAAAATTTTTATAAATATATAATTTTCAATTATTATGCCAAAATTATTTTTAATTAATTTGGTAACAAAGTATTTGTTATTCTAATTGTAAAATAAAAATTATTACTTATTAAGGAATATTCAAATATTTATGGGTTTGTAAAGAAACTCGCCATTTTGGATTTTTCATTACATAATCAACAATAAGCGGTGTCATTTCTTCTTTTTTGCTCCATTCTGGCTGAAGAAAAAGTATAGCATTTTTATTTACTTTCTCGGCTTGTTCTTCGGCAAAAATAAAATCGTGTTTGTTGTAGATAATTACTTTTAGTTCATTTGCAATTGAATATGCATCAGCTACTGGCAATTTATTTTTCTTTGGCGACAGGCAAAACCAATCCCAAGTTCCTGTTACAGGATAACAACCAGAGGTTTCTATATGTACTTTTAAGTCTTGATTTTTTAGCTTTTGAGTAAGCAATGTCATGTCCCAAGTTAATGGTTCTCCACCAGTTATTACAACTGTGTCTGCATATTTTTTAGCGTTTTCAACAATTAAATCAATATTAGTTGGCGGATGCAATTCGGCATTCCAACTTTCTTTTACATCACACCAATGGCAACCTACATCACAACCTCCAATTCTAATAAAGTATGCTGCTGTACCTGTATGAAATCCTTCGCCTTGAATGGTGTAGAATTCTTCCATTAAAGGTAGCATTTCGCCTTTATCTACTGCTATTTGTATATTTTTTTCTAACATTACAAAAATTAAAACGGCTAACATTTTAGCCCTGATGTAAAGGAAAATCCTTTTTATTTTTATAAAAAGATTTGGAAAGACAGCAGGAATTACCATTACTGATAAAGCCCAAGCCATTCGCTACTGATTATTTTTCTCTAATATATATATCTATTGGAACTCCCGAGAAATCCCAGTTTTCTCGAATTTTATTTTCAAGAAAACGTTTGTATGCTTCTTTTACATATTGTGGCAAGTTGGCAAAAAACACAAATTGTGGTGTTGGAGTTGGCAATTGCATGCAATATTTAATTTTTACATGTTTTCCTTTTAAAGCTGGTGGCGGATGATTTTCGATAATTTTCAACATATAGTCGTTAAACTTGGATGTCGAAATTCTTTGTGCTCTGTTTTCGAAAACTTTAACTGTTTCTTCCAACGCTTTTAACAATCGTTGCTTGGTTATAGCAGAAACGAAAAGAATTGGAACGTCAGTAAATGGTTGCAGTTGTTCACGAATTTTATTTTCATAATCACGTGTTGACATAGTATCTTTTTCGACCAAATCCCATTTGTTGACCAATATTAAAACACCTTTTCTGTTTTTTTCTGCAAGCCAAAAAATGCTTTGATCTTGACCTTCAAATCCACGAGTTGCATCTATAATTAGGATGCACACGTCAGAATGTTCAATAGCACGAACAGAACGCATCACAGAATAAAATTCTAAATCTTCTTTAACTTTGGCTTTTCTTCTAATTCCGGCGGTGTCAACAAGGTTAAATTCAAATCCAAATCGGTCAAATTTTGTGTCAATCGAATCTCGAGTTGTACCAGCAATATCGGTTACAATATACCTGTCTTTTCCGATTAGTGCATTAATAAAACTAGATTTTCCAGCATTTGGTCGTCCAACTACAGCAAATCTTGGTAACAGAATTTCTTCTTGTGTTGGTTCAGGTTTTATTGGAAAAGCATCGATTAATGCGTCTAATAAATCTCCTGTTCCGCTTCCAGATATACTTGCAAAGGTATAATATTCACCCAATCCTAAATTATAAAACTCAATTGCATCTTTTTCGCGCATCGAGTTATCTACTTTATTTACTGCTAATAAAACTGGCTTTGTTACTTTACGAAGTAACTTGGCAACAGCATCATCCATTGGTGTTATTCCTTCTTCAACGTCTACAACAAATATAATTACATCGGCTTCATCGATTGCTAGTTCTACTTGCTTACGAATTTCAGCTTCAAAAACGTCATCACTACCACGAATATATCCACCAGTATCAATTACAGAAAATTCCTTTCCGTTCCATTCGCTTTTTCCGTAGTTTCTATCTCGAGTTACTCCCGAAACTGAATCTACAATAGCTTCTCTTCTTTGAATCAACCGATTAAATAGTGTCGATTTTCCTACATTCGGTCTTCCAACAATGGCAACAATGTTATTCATAAGGCATTTTTAATATTTTGCAAAGGTACTGTTTTTAGTGTTCAGTTGTTAGTAATCAGTAATCAGTGTTCAGTTGTTAGTGTTCAGTGGTCAGTTGTTAGTGTTTAGTTAAAAAAAATAAACTTTGAAAATCTTTTTTAAACTTGAAAAAGTAAACATTATGAAAATCTTATATTAAAAGTAGAGTAATTATAAAACAATTAGAATTAATATAAATTTTATAACCTAAAATTTCAATTATTTGAATAATATAAAAATTTACGAGAATAAAACTGAACACTAAAAACTGAACACTGATTGCTACTGATTATACCCAAATCGTTTCAACATATTGGTATTGCTTCTCCAATTTTTATTAACCTTAACATACATTTCTAAGTGAATTTGCTTGCCAAAGAATTTTTCTAAATCTTGTCGCGATTCAACACCAACTCGTTTCAATGCTTCACCTTTATGACCAATGATAATTCCTTTTTGTGTATCACGTTCAACCATTATCAAGGCACGAATTCTTATAATTTTATCGTCTTCTAAAAATTCTTCAGTTTCAATTTCTACCGAATATGGAATTTCTTTATTATAATATAATAAAATTTTCTCTCTAATAGTTTCATTCACAAAGAAACGCTCAGGTTTATCGGTCAAAGTATCTTTAGGATAATAAGCAGGTGATTCTGGTAAAAGTGATATAATTCTAGAAAAAACTTCTGGAACATTAAAATTTTTCAATGCAGATATTGGGAAGATTTCAGCGTTAGGAACTTTAGCAGTCCAAAAAGCAACTTGCTCTTCAAGTTGAACTTGATTGGAATTGTCAATTTTATTCAACAACAATAATACAGGGATTTTAGCATGAATGATTTTATTAAAAAATGCTTCGTCTTTCAGTTCTTGTTCTCCAATTTCTACCATATAAATTAAAACATCGGCATCTTCAAAAGCAGATTTCACAAAATTCATCATTGATTCTTGCATTTCATACGCAGGTTTGATTATTCCTGGCGTATCTGAAAGAATCATTTGAAAATCCTCACCATTTACAATTCCAAGAATTCTATGACGTGTTGTTTGTGCTTTTGAAGTGATTATTGACAATCTTTCGCCTACAAAAGCATTCATCAATGTTGATTTTCCAACGTTTGGATTTCCTATAATGTTTACAAAACCTGCTTTGTGAGTCATTTAAAATGATTTAATTTACTGCAAAGGTAGTCATATCAAGCGAATAGTAGAAATAAAAGATTTTTAAATTTTTTGTTGCGCGTATTGATATTCGTTGTATATTTGCACTCGAAACATCGCGGGATAGAGCAGTAGGCAGCTCGTCGGGCTCATAACCCGAAGGTCACAGGTTCGAGTCCTGTTCCCGCTACTAGAGAAGCCATTCTGAAAAGAGTGGCTTTTATTTTTTTATTAGAAATTTAGTTTATGAAAAGAGTAGTTGATTACAGAAAATTATTAGAAGTTGACAAAAATGTAACTTTAAAAGAATTAAAAACTATTTACAGAAATAGTATGAAGGATAATCATCCTGATAAATATGTAAATGACGAAGCAGGAAAATTGGCTGCAGAAGAAACAAGTAAAAACATTATTGGAGCTTACCATTTTTTGGTAAGTATTTCAAATGAAACACTTGAGAAAAATCTTCCAGAATACCAGGAAACAATTAATAATTTTAACATTCTTGATTTTCGTTTAGAGAAACAAACTTTGTTGATTACACATTTAAATGGTGTTTCATATGAGTATATTGGTGTTCCAAGAAACTTATATGTAAAAATGGTAAATGCAGAATCTCCAAATCGTTTTGCAAAACGTCATATTTATGGTAATTTTATTTATAGAAAATCTGGAGAAGGAACTGAAGAATAATTCTCAAAATAATATTAAGCAAAAAATGAAACCGTCTCACAACTGAGGCGGTTTTTTTATGATTAATTTGGAAGTTATATTATTATTTTTATATTTATAGTGTTTATATACAGATAATTAATATGAATTTCAGAGACCATAATCAAAGACAAACGGCATTATTTCCACATTCATTTGAAGATTTAATTCCAACTTCACATCCAGTTCGAGTTGTTGATCTAGTTGTTGAGCAACTAAATCTTCAAGGACTTATTAAAACCTATAAAAAAGAGGTAATCCAAGTTATCATCCAAAAATGTTGCTCAAAGTGATGTTGTATTCTTACATGACAAACATCTATTCATCACGGAAGATTGAGCAAGCTCTTCGTGAAAACATCAATTTTAAGTGGTTGTTCTCAATGACAATTGTGGATCATAATACTGTGAACTGTTTTAGAAGCAATAAATTGCAAGACACTTTTAAAAAAATCTTCAAACAAGTAGTTTTATTGTTCCTTTTTCAGGAAAACTACCAGTGCCAAATTTCTCATAATCTTTTCGCCATTTATTAAGCATCGTAACTCGTATGCCTAATTCTCTGGCTAGTTCTGTAATGTTTGATTGTTCATTACTCAATTCTACTGCTTTTAGCTTAAATGAAGTGCTGTAAATTTTACGGATTGTTTTCATTTTCTAAAATTAAGATTTTTCTCTTAACATTGTCACCATGCTAAGTTAGTATATCCAGTGAACAGATTAAAATTAATACACTCTTGATTCTGGATTTTGCTTCATCAAAATTAATATATAAGTCAGTAGTAGCTATCGATGTTTTCTATGGCTTAATCTTATAAAATCATACAACCTTTTCATTGAATTATATAACATACCATATATTAATAAACATACCTTTAGGCCGATAATTTTAGGATGAATTCTTTTAATTTCTATTAATAGGAATTACGAAATGAAATATAGTTTTATTGCATCCCCATTGTACAATATTGATTTTCGGAAGTCAATATAATTAACTAAAAAATTTAGGAATAACAATAATTACTGATTTATTAATTAAAAAAATTTGAACTATGAAACATTATTCAATTTTATTTTTTGCAGCGGTTTTAATTTTCTCCTGTAACAAGGATGAAATTGTTCCCGATGGAACCGAAGGAGCAGCAAACAGATCAGATGCTCCGGGCAACTTACACACAAGGGTGCTCAACAATCAATTAAATTTCCCATGGGAAATTCTTTGGGGACCAGATAATTTTATTTGGTTTACGGAAAGAGAAGGACGAGTGAAAAGGATGAATCCACAGACCGGTCAGACAATACTAGTAGCTACCATTAGTGAAGTTGCTTCAACTACAGACTATAATGGTTTGCTTGGCATGGCTTTACATCCTCAGTTTAGCGCTAATCCATATGTTTACCTTGTCTATAATTATTTTGGCACGAATGGAGATTATCTTCAAAAAATTGTAAGGTATACTTATAGTGGAAGTGCTCTCAATTCTCCATTGGTATTGGTTGATGGTATTGTAGGAAAGATTGGCGGAGATTTTATTCACAATGGAAGCCGTCTTGTGATTGGCCCAGATATGAAATTGTATGCCACTACTGGAGATGCTAATCTGAGATTTGATCTTCCGCAAAACACCACTTCTCTTAATGGAAAAGTGCTGCGAATAAACTTAGATGGCACAATTCCACTTGATAATCCATACGGTAATGCAATATGGACAGTTGGACACCGCAATGCACAAGGTTTAGTTTTCGCTTTAGGAAGATTGTACAGTTCTGAACATGGCGAAACAACTAATGATGAAATAAATATTATTGAGGGTAATCGCAATTATGGATGGCCTTTCGTAGAGGGATTTTGTGATTTACCTGCCGAACAATCGTTTTGCACAGCTAACAATGTAAAAGAGCCAATATTTACCTGGACACCAACCGTAGCAACAAGTGGAACAGAATTTTACAATAGCAATCATATTAGTCAATGGAAAAGATCATTGTTAGTAACGTTTCTTAAAGACCGGAAATTACGTCAAATGAAACTAAATGCGTCCGGTATTGCAGTTGAAAGTGTGAAAGAATACTTTGTTGGGGAATATGGGCGACTTCGTGATGTAGCTATTTCACCTGACGGAAAAGTTTATCTGTGTACTGACAATGGTAACAATTCTGATATGATTATTGAGGTAACCAAAGGAAACTAGTATAAAATTGCCGGCAAAACTAAAGGATCATCAAAGTTTATTTTTAATCATTTGTTTTAAATAAATAAAGGAGCATTAAGCTTCTTTATTGTTATAATGCAAATTTAAGATTACACTGTTTACTTCTTTCATAGTGCGTTCTCATTGCATAATCGATTACTATTTGTATCTTAAATAAATTGGGGGAAAAATACTTTTTATAAAATCAGGACATTTCATAAAAAAACTACATACAATGACGTGGTAACGAAATCAGTGATTATTTCACAACAATAAATGATTTTTTAACTTTAGTAAAAGCATCTCTATTTGAGATGCTTTTTTGTAATTCTTAATTAAAAACAGTCTGATTATTCAATAAATTATTTAGATTATTTCGAAAATATTAAATTTAAAGTTTAATATAAATCCCAAGAAAATAATTATTAGGGACTTATATGAATCAAAAATTGAGGATAAGAAAGCTTTAATTAACAAAGTAGAAAAGTACGTTAAGCATTTAAAATGAATTAACTTTTATTAAATAATTTATAAAGTTTTCTAAAAAAAAATAAATTAAATTGATAAAACCCAAGTTATTTAAATACTTATAAAATATAGATTTTAAACAAACAATTTCAAAAACATATAGAAGCAGCTATTGAAACGCATTATCAATGAGTTAATTTTAATTGCTAATATCCTCAAAATTGTATAAGGTTTATTTTTAACAAAGTATATTTAGAATTAAACTTAAATTGAATAAACATAGTGAAGTCTTTATAATTTTAATTCAAACAAAAAAATATAAAATATAATTGTAGCAATCCTTAAAATAAAAAAAACACCCAACAAAAGTTGAGTGTTTAAACAATTGCATATTAAATAATCTACATTTTAGTAATAATAAATTCAGATCTTCTATTAAGTTGGTGTTGTTCTTCAGTGCAACTTGATGCGTTTGTTGGCTCACAACCACAGTCGTTT
>NZ_JAYVFH010000242.1:0-3864 GCF_043773265.1 Flavobacterium sp.
TAAATCACTTTCTCCTCGCAAGACTAAATTTGTTTTTCCTACTCAAAAATAGTGAAAATAAATCAAATTTTATTTGTTTTTAAGCACAGTTCTTTGTTAACTGCTGGCTATTATTCTTTTTTATATTTCATTAAAAATAAATTTGCATCTTGCATTTCTTTCAATTCTTCATCGGTAAATTTACTTCCAATTTTGTCATAATACTTTTCATTAAACTCATTGAAGTTTTCCACTTCGTTAAAATTTAATAGCCATTCTTCAAATTCTTGAATACTAAATATCAATAAATCTGAATAATGTGAGATTACCTCTGGAAATCTTGATACAACGATATATTTATGATTTTTTGGAATATCATATTCAATATGATAATCTTTCAAATGTTTTACTCTACGCAAAACTTTCTTTTCCCAAGCATTTTGTAAATACTTTAAATGCTCATTTGTCTTTGTTACATCTTTAAAATAAATATCCATTGGTAAAGCGTGATTTTTAGCTTCAACAAGTAAATATTCGCCACTTTTATGTCTAAATAATATGTCAATATCTCCAATTTGATTTTTACCTTCGTACAAATCTAATTCTCTACTAATTTCTTCGTAATCAAATTTTGTTGCAATTGCCAAAATTTTATCTAAAAAAAATGAAGATTGTCTCGCAATGTATTCTGCTTTAATATTTGTTGCTTCAATTAAAGAATAATGTATGTTTGTAAATAAGCTATCTAATATTAATTCTGGAGAAATAATTAAAGTATCTTTTTTTGCAATGAATGGTTGACGAGTGATTTGATGATGCTTTAATTCTTTTGGATTGAAATTTTCATAATCTAATGTCAATTTATTCAATACTTGCTCAAATTTTTTGTCTAAAGATTCTAAAAAAAATGATTTACTTGTTACATAACATTTTGCAAAATTTATAAATGTGCTAAATGTATTTACATCTACATTTCCATTTTCAAGTATGTCAAATTGTTTCTCATTTTTTAAGATTTTAGCAGTGACGTCATCTATTGTTTTATTTATAAAATAAATAAAATCTGTTAATGAAACTCCCATCTCTTGAGTAAATAAGTCATCGAAAGAAGAGTATTCTTCTGCGAAATTTTTCAAAAGATTATCTTTATCTTTTTTGGAGTTTTTCTTAATATTATTGTCCTCATCAATTCGTATATAATAATCAAATAATTTTTTAACATTTTCGTCTGTTTTAACATTGGACATATCGATTTTCACATAACGATTTCTTTCACCCGAAACTTCTACATTAAATAATTTTACTAACGATTCTGATTCGTATTTTGAGTTTATTAAGGTAGTTTGTTTTATTAAAAATTGAACTAATTTCAAATTAAAGTATGGTTCATTATCTTTTGTTGTGACAATATTCCAATTTCCAAATTTTGCACTTAAAGAAATCAAGTATTTTAATGATTCTTCAATTGTGTTACTGTAAACACTTAAAACATTTGGATTTGCTTTTTTTGCATTTGGGAAATGTTGCAATAATCTAATCCAATGTAATTGATAAATAAAATATAGCAATTCTAAAAAATTACAATTTTTAGTTATTTCGCAAAGATTTTCAATGTCCTTATTTACTTCAATTGTTAGTTTCTCTAATGCTTTTTCTCTATCCGTCATTTTTTTTTAGCTTGCAGTTAACGTTCCGCCGCTTGGCGAGGTTGCGAACTTCGTAACCGTTTATTTTCCATTAAAGATAAAATTTCTTGCGGAACGCAAACGTGAATTTACCACAAAATTCGCAATCTTGCCAAACGGCTGTTAGCGGTTCGGCTTTCTTTTTTTTTTAATTATTGGATGTCATTTTTATAGTTTTAAACCACCTTTCAACCAAATTTTCCCAATCTGCAATTGGTAATTCACTCCAATTAGGATTGTCAAGAATTGTTCTGTTTAAACCAAAGGCATGTCCGCCTTCAGCGTAAACGTGATATTCGGCGTGTACTTTTGCCTTTTGAAGAGCCATAAAATAAACTAAAGAGTTTTCTATTGGGTCAATTGGGTCATTTCCTGCTTGTAAAATGAATGTAGGTGGTGTATTGTTGTCAACAGGAATTTTTTTGTTTAATTCGTATGGGTTGCCTGAATGGTTAGTCATATGTCCTGGAAAAAAAACAATTCCAAAATCTGGTCGGCAACCTACATTATCTATTTCATCAGTTTTAGAATATACTTTTTTTCTATAGTTTGTGCTTATATCAGCAACTAAATGTCCACCTGCCGAAAATCCCATTACTCCAATTTTATTTGGGTCAATATTATACTCTTTTGCTTTTGAACGAATTAATCGCATTGCTCTTTGAGCGTCTTGTAACGCAAGCGGTTTTATTGGGTCTTTTTCACAATGGCAACCTTTGTAATAATGTGGACCTGAATCAGGAACTCTATACTTTAGTAATATTCCTGTAACGCCAATAGAAGCTAACCATTCACAAATTTCAGAACCCTCTAATTCAACAGCAACTTTCGTATATCCACCACCGGGCATTACGATAACTGCTGCACCACTATTTTCATTTTTTGGCGAAAATATTTTTATTGTTGGTTTGGAAACATTTTTTGCAATACCATTAACTATTGTTTCTTCTCCTGTTACTAGTAAAGAGTCTGGAATGCCATTTGCCCAAATGGGAATTTCATCACTTACGTTAAATGATTTAGTAGTTTTTGTGCCAATTTTTGTATTGACTTGGGATGATTGCTTTTTTTGGTTACACGAAAAAATAGTTATACCAATAATCATTAAAATTATTTTTGAGATAGTCAGTTTCATTTTATTATTATTAGTTAGTTATTAGAAAATCTGCCAATGATTTAATGTCTGTAGAACAATGACCACCATATACAGGATGCCAATGTGTTCTTATTCCCTTTGACTTAGCAATATTTGCAAGAGCCTCTGTTCCTTCATAATTACCAAACTTATCATATAAGCCACACGACAAATATAATTCAGGGTAACTTATATTATTTTTATTTATTAAATCTATAGGTGAAATTGCTTTATATTCTTCTTGATTTGTAACATACTTTTTTGACCATAAGTATATACCATATGCTATTTTTGGGTCTGCACCAGTTCGTTGTAACCCTTTTTTTATTTTGTCGAAATCTGAAAATGGCGAATCTAAATATACACCAGGACAAAGTGATGCAATTTTTGAAAATAATTCAGGATGATTTAGACCTAAAATCAATACGTTTAGTCCGCCCATAGATTCACCAAGTAAAATTCTATTTCTTGGTTTACCTATTTTAGATTCAATTATTGGTAATTTAGATACAAAATCATTCAATAATCCGCTTTCTGGTCTTGATGTTTTTGGTGTTAATAACCATTGAGAGCCATAAGATACTAAAACTACTGTTGGCGGTTTAATATTTGCTTTTTGCCAATGAGATTGTATCATTGAAGTGTAATAAGTATCATCATTCCAAATTGCATCATCTAAATTTCTTCCGTGAAAATGATATAAAACATCTTCATTAACTCCTGACTTTGCTTTGTATATTGTAAAACTTAACTTTCCTTGAGTGTACTTTTCTGATTTGGACGGTATAAAACTTACTTTTTGAACTCCATAAGGACTTGTGATTTTTTGCCAAATAACATATAAAATCAATATTAAAATTAGAGAGACAACAAAAAATCTTATTTTTCTAAGAGAAATAGTTACTGATTTCATAATTCATTAGTTCTTGTTTTATTTCATTGTTTCTGCGTCATCGCTCAAGCTGACCGCTAACGTCTTGCGGCTTTGCTCAGTGGCTTGAAATTCAAGACTGAACATTACAAATATAGAAATTAGATTGGAGTTAACAGCGTTTTTTCGCAAGA
>NZ_JAYVFH010000243.1:0-8269 GCF_043773265.1 Flavobacterium sp.
CCGTTTCTTTATCTATCATGGCACAAATAATATTGAATCAAAAGAAGAAAATAAACACATAAAAAAAACCATAAACTCTAAAAGAATTTATGGTTATACTATTAAAAGTAAACTTAAATTATTTTTTACTCCATTCTTTAATACTGTCGTTATTCATTTTTATATAGTCATCATTTTTCTCTTTTTCAGCACCAGCAAGAGATAATTTTGCAGTAGCAATTGCTCCTGTTTTATCACCCAATTGAGCTTGAATTAATGATTTTTGACGCAATTGCCAAAACGGAACATCATCGCCAGCTTTTACCATTGAAACTGCTTTATTAACATATTCTAATGCTTTGTTTAAATCACCATTTGATTGGTAAAAATATTGTGCAGAAGAAAAATAATCACCAGCAGTTGGTCCAGCCAAAGCTTTGTTAATACTTGCAATTGCAGATTTTTGAGTTGGCACATCAAATTTTACTGAAACCATCGTTTTTTCCCAAGAAATGTCTAGCGTAGCACTGTCATTAGTTAAATTATTAATACCAATTGTAAAACTCTCTACATTATTACTTAGCATTACTGGATTTACATTTGTTCTTACAGCAACTTTATTTTCATCCCAATTTTCTGGTGTTCCCCAATTATCTGTTGATGTATAAAAAACAACTTCCCACATATCTGCTTTTGGAGTCGTATATAAAGCATATTTTCCTTTTTTCAAAGTTGCTCCATTTATCACTACATCATCACTAAAAGATACTGTTGTATTAGAATTTGCTCCTGTTCTCCAAAGTTTTCCAAAAGGTACTAAATCACCAAAAACAGTTCTTCCTTTTGCACTTGGTCTAGAATAATCAACAGTTACATCTGTTAAACCAACTATTTGATTTAGAGTAGATTTTGGGCTTGGTTGTGGTGTTTTAACCTGTGCTTCAATTGCATAATTTGCAATCATCATTGCTAATACAAAAAATATTTTTTTCATAATTATTAAAATTTAGTTTGTCAAATTTACAAAATTGTATTTTCTCTAAATGTTAATATAAACTTAAAATCAATTAATTTTGTTTAACAAATATTAAAAATAATTAAACAATTTGTATTTTTACATCCAAATAAATTAGATTCAAAATGAAAATTTACAGATTACACACCAAACAAAATTTACCAATCACATTAGATCAAGCTTGGGATTTACTTTCAGATCCCAAAAATCTCCAAAAAATTACTCCCAAATATATGGGTTTTAGGATACTTTCTGGTGCTGATAAACCAATGTATCCGGGACAAATTATTCAATATATAGTAACTCCAGTTTTAGGAATACCTGCAAAATGGGTTACAGAAATTACTCATGTGGTTGATAAAAAATATTTTGTTGACGAACAACGTTTTGGTCCTTATGCACTTTGGCATCACAAACATTTTATAAAAGAAATTCCTGGTGGCGTTGAAATGGAAGATATTATAGATTATAAAGTTCCAATGGGAATTTTGGGACAATTGGTACATCCGTTTCTTGTTAAACCAAAATTGAATGAAATATTTGAATATAGAAGAAAAAAATTAATTGAAATGTTTGGTGAATATAAAAGCTAAAGTTTAAAAATTCAAATTCAAAAATAAATAACTAAGCATCGAGAGATGCTGAAATAAATTCAAAAATAAATAACTAAGCATCGAGAGATGCTGAAATAAATTCAGCATAAAATGAAAAATATAGTATTAATTGGCGGTTCATATGGAATTGGATTTGCTATTGCAAAAGAAATACAAGCAGGAAATAATGTATTTATAGCTTCAAGAACTAATGAAAATTTATCAGATTTAAATGTAAATTATATTAAGTTTGATGCATCAACAGATTCATTAGATATTTCATCTTTACCAGAAGTTATTGACGGTTTAGTTTATTGTCCTGGAAGCATCAATTTGCGACCATTTCGTGGCTTAAAACCAGAAGTTTTTGAAGAAGATTTACAAATAAATTTCATAAGCATGGTGAAAGTAATTCAAGCAGTTTTGCCTAACTTGACAGCTTCTAATCAATCAAGTATTGTATTATTTAGTACAGTTGCAGTAAAAATGGGAATGCCTTTTCATACTAGTGTTTCAGCATCAAAAGGCGCAATTGAAGGTTTTGCAAAAGCGTTGGCTGCCGAATATGCACCAAAAATTAGAGTAAATGTAATTGCTCCTTCTTTAACAGATACTCCTTTGGCAAATAAATTCTTAAATTCTGATGAAAAAAAGGAGAAAACTGCTTTAAGAAATCCGATGAAAAAAGTTGGAACTTCTGACGATATTGCTCAAATGGCGAGTTTTTTATTATCAGATAAAAGCAATTGGATTACTGGACAAATTTTTAATGTTGATGGTGGAATGTCAACACTTTTAGTTAATTAATAACAATATAAATTCAATTGCAATATCAATCTCAATGTCAAAAATCAATAAAAGATATTGTTATATAAATTTAAAATTGATTTTTGAAGTTGATTTTTGCAATTGAAATAATAAAAAAAATGAACATATTCTGGTTTAGAAGAGATTTACGATTAGACGACAACGTTGGCCTTTTTCACGCTTTAAATGCTAATGAAGAAGTATTACCTATATTTATTTTTGATGATTCGATACTTTCGCAATTGCCAAAAGACGATGCTCGTGTAACTTTTATTCACAATCAGTTAGAGAAAATTCAGAAGCAATTTAAGGAAATCGGAAAATCGTTAGCCGTTTTTCATGGCAAACCATTTGATGTTTACAAGAAATTAATTTCTGAAAATAAAATAAAAACTGTTTCCACAAATCACGATTACGAACCTTATGCAAGAAAACGTGATTTAGAATTATTTCATCTTTTTAAAGAAAATAATATTGAATTTAAAACAAGTAAAGATCAAGTTATTTTCGAAAAATCTGAAGTTGTAAAAGACGATGGAACTCCTTATGTAGTTTACACTCCATATTCAAATAAATGGAAAGATAGGTTCAAACAAATTAAATTAATCAATTACAAATCAGAAGATTTTTTGGATAAAATTGCACTTCACTCTTATCCTTTTATTAGTTTATCAGACATAGGTTTTGAAACTTCATCAATAAAGGTTACACCATTTGATATTTCAAATGATTTGATTGATAATTACCAAGCAACTCGAAATTTTCCTGCTTTAAATAAAACGTCTTACTTAGGAATTTATTTAAGATTTGGTACAGTTTCCATAAGAAAAATGATTGCAAAAGCAATTGAAAGTAATAATGAAACATTTTTTAAAGAATTGATATGGCGTGAGTTTTTTATGCAAATTCTTTGGCATTTTCCTAATACAACTAAATCCAGTTTCAGACCAAAATACGATGCTATAGTTTGGAAAAATAATGAAGATTTATTTCAAAAATGGTGTGATGGAAAAACAGGATATCCTTTTGTTGACGCTGGAATGCGCGAATTAAACGCAACAGGACATATGCATAATCGTGTGCGAATGATTACAGCAAGTTTTTTATGCAAACATTTATTAATTGATTGGCGTTGGGGTGAAACTTATTTTGCAACAAAATTATTAGATTATGAGCAAGCAAGTAACGTTGGAAATTGGCAATGGGCAGCAGGAAGTGGTGTTGATGCAGCTCCATATTTTAGAATTTTTAATCCGACAGAGCAAATAAAAAAATTTGATAAAGACTTAATATACATTAAAAAATGGATTCCAGAATTGGAAACTTTAAATTATCCACAACCAATTGTAGACCATAAAGAAGCTCGAGAACGCTGCTTGAGAGTTTATAAAGAAGCAGTTGGATAGAATTACAAATTTTTGGGTTTACATTCTCCTCCTCTGGAAGAATATCCGAAGGTCAAGGTGACTTTAAAATTGTATAAAAAAATAAACATTTAATATTCTCCTCCTCTGGAAGAATGTCCGAATGACGAGGTGGAAAAATATAAATAAAAAAAATGAATATCTATTTAATAGAATAATGTTCAATAATAAATTTTTCAAGTTCATTCATAACATTTTCTAAATCGTGAAGAACTCTAATATTAGTAGTTTTAAAGATTTTCAATCCCAAAGAAATTAAATAGTCCTAAAGTCTTTACATAAAAATCTACAATAAAATTTCCAATTATTCATTGTTTATCAAAATCTATTGAATAAAATTTTCTTTTGTGAACTTGCTGTCAAAATACAACTTCCGAGTAGTTTCCTGCTTTTTTTAATGCTCTTGCACGAGATTTTAATTTAATATTATAGGGTAAATTTTCAACGAAATTTCTTTTAATTGGAATAGTATTTATGTAAGCAGTTATTTCGATTACCTTTTTTATTAAAGTTTAAAGCCACCTTGACCTTCGGCCAACTCTACAAAGAAGAGGAATTCTAAATCTACAAATTTCTAATTCTTTCAAAACTCAATTCTTTAAAATCGCTAATAACAAAATCAGAAGTAGAATAATCTTGCAGTTGAGAATGCAAACTTTTATAACCCACACACAAAATATTGGCAGCATTTGCAGCAAGAATTCCGTTAGTACTGTCTTCTATTACGATGCAATTTTGGACAGATGTTTGAGATAATTCAGCAGCTTTTAAAAAAATGGCTGGATGTGGTTTAGATTTTGGAAAATCTTCACCAGAAACTTTATGAGTGAAATATTGATTCAAATTAAATCGATTGAAAATCTTATTGATAGTAACATTTGCAGATGATGATGCTAATACTAATTGCATTCCGTTACTGTGTAATTCTTTAATTAAATCTTCAACACCATCCAACAAATACAAATCTTCTTTATTATCAAACGCTTCGTCAAAAAAACATCTTTTTGTTTCAACTAATGTTTGAACATCTTGTTCTAAATTGAAAATTGTTTTCAATCGCTCATAAATATTCTTAGTTGAATTTCCTGTAAAAGAAGCATACATTTCTGGAGAAACATCAATATTTAATTGTTTAAAATGCTGAACGTAAGCATAATGATGTACTGGTTCTGTATCTACAATTACACCATCCATATCGAAAATTACTGTTTTTATCATGTTACTTTTGCCACAATGGCGCTAAGACTCTAAGTCTTTTTTATGTTTTAGATTTTATATATAATTATGAATAACTATTTTACTATTATATTTAACATAATTTTTGTTATTTCGACGAAGGAGAAATCACATTCTATATGTCTAAAATTTAAGTAGTAAGATTATTAAATTTCTTCTTGGTCGAAATGACAAAATTGAGGATTTATTTTTCTTTCTTAATCAAATATCGAATCACCGTTTCTGCCATATACAATCCAAAAAGTCCTGGCATATAACTGTTTGTACCATAAAATGATTTTTTATAGTTACTTCCATCGGTCATTTTTAAACTGCTTTCATCTTGAATTTCTGATGAAAAAACTACTTTTAGTTTGTCAATTTTATACTCTTTTAATCTTCTTCTGATGGTTTTGGCAAACATGCAATTTACGGTATTAGTAATGTCGGCAACTTTTACTTTTGCTGCTTCCATTTTTCCGCCTGCACCCATACTCGAAATTATTTTTACACGTTTGCGTTTGGCACCAATTATTAAATTTAATTTTGGCGTTACACTATCGATACAATCTAAAACGTAATCATATTTTTCTTCTACTATTTCAAATGCTCTTTCTGGCGATAAAAATTCTTGGACTTTCGTCAAATTTAACTCTGGATTTATATCTAATAACCTTTCACCTACAACTTCAATTTTAGACAAACCTACAGTTGAATGCAGTGCTGGTAATTGCCTATTAATGTTTGTAATATCTACAACATCACCATCTACAATTGTTAGATTTCCAACTCCTGCGCGAGCCAAAAACTCGGCAGCAAATGATCCAACACCACCAACGCCAACTACTAAAACATTAGCATTTTTTAGATTTTCTAATCCTTCTTTTTTGAATAATAATTCAGCTCTTTCTTGCCACTTTGCCATTCTTTTTTTTTTGCGAGGCACGAAGCAATCTCGTCCTCTTTTTATTGATTATTGTTTCATTTATATTGAATTCCCTCGACTGCGCTCGGGATGACAAATATTATGTATTAAAAACTGTCTTAAAATTTGAATCTACAATTTTTATTAAATCTTCAATTTTTATTTTTTTATATTTTGCTGCTAATTGATAAACTTCTTCTAAAGTTGCATTGATTGTATCTGTTTCTAAGAAAAATTTATCGTTTGGAATAGATTTAAAAACGGCTTCCATAACTTTATTCTGTAATAAATATTTTCCAAAGGAAATATAAAATCCGTTATCTATTAACTGCTTTACTACTTGCTCGTTTTTAGAAAATCCGTGAATAATTATTGGAACATTAATTTTTAATCGGTTTTTGATTTCTATTACTTCGTCAAATGCTGCAACTAAATGCAAAACTAATGGTTTTTTATATTTTTCTGCTAATAGAATTTGTTTTTCAAAAACTTCAATTTGTAATGGTAACTTAATTTCTATTCGTTTATCTAATCCACATTCGCCAAGTGCCAAACATTGTTTTAATTGAAGCTTTTCTTCTATGATTTTTAAGTCTGCTTCTACTCTACTTTCATCAATATACCAAGGATGAATTCCGATAGAATAATTGGGAATATCTTCTTTAAAATCCCACGGATATTGATTTACCAATTCTAAAATATCAGAATTGTTAGTAAATTTATGTGTGTGCAAATTGAAGAATTTCATTTAGCAAAAATAATTTATTAGTTAGAAATGTAAACACTATTTTACTTTTATTTTTTATTACTATTTTTAATAGATTAAGACAGAATTTTGGATAAATTCCTAACTATTACTGATGTGTTAGCCCAGATTACTTCACTAAACGTTTATTTTAATTTGTGTTCAGTGAACTTCGTTTGCAAAGGCATCCTTTTATAAAATTACTTAGCATTTTTCTTGACAAGTAATTTTATAAAAGATATAGTGAAAAGCTGGAAATAGCTCCTAAAAAACAACTAAATTTGCATTTTACATCTTTTATGATTGCAAGAGCTTTTCAAAAATACATCAATAATTTTAGAGGTTTTTCGAGAGAAATCTGGATTTTAACACTTGTTACTTTTATTAATCGTGCAGGAACGATGGTTTTGCCTTTTTTGTCGAAATACTTGAAAGAAGATTTGCATTTTACTTATGGTCAAGTGGGTTGGATTATGGTTTGGTTTGGACTTGGATCTATGGCTGGTTCTTGGCTTGGTGGTAAACTTTCGGACAAAATTGGGTTTTATAGAATTATGATTTTTAGCTTGTTTGTTAGTGGTTTGATGTTTTTTGGGTTGCAATATATTACAAGTTTTGTTGGTCTTTGTGTTGCAATGTTTATGATTATGTTGGTTGCCGATATGTTTCGTCCTGCTATGTTTGTGTCTCTGAGCGCTTATGCAAAACCAGAAAATAGAACGCAAGCATTGACTTTGGTTCGACTTGCAATAAATCTTGGATTTGCGCTTGGACCAGCTTTGGGCGGATTGATTATTATGAATATGGGTTATAAAGGTTTGTTTTGGGCTGATGGTGGAACTTGTATTTTGGCGATTATTGTTTTTGGTCTTTTGGTAAAAGAAAAGAAAAAAGAGAAGCAATCTAAAGAGGCGAGAGAAGCAAAATGGCTTTTGGAAACCAATAGAGAATCGGTTTTTAAAGACAAACCATTTTGGGTTTTCTTGGGTTGTTGTGTTGTAACTGGCATTTTATTTTTTCAATTATTTACTACAATTCCTTTGTATCACAAAGAACAATTTGATTTGACTGAACTACAAACCGGACTATTATTAACAATGAATGGTGTTTTGGTTTTCTTTCTAGAAATGCCAATTGTAAATTATATTGAAAGAAATAAACTTGATAAAGTGAGAGTGGTTTCTATTGGTTGTTTGATGATGGCAATTAGTTTGTTTTTAATGCTAGTAAATACTTGGGCTGGAATACTTATTATCATGATGTTGTTTATGACATTTGCCGAGATGTTCTCGTTTCCTTTTTCTAATTCGTTTGCAATGAGTCGCGCACCAAAAGGTCATGAAGGCAGATATATGGCTATTTTTACTATGAGTTTTAGTTTGGCTCATATCTTGAGTGCTAAAGTTGGAATGGCAATTATTGCTGGTTATGGTTATCAAATAAACTGGCTTTTTATGGGAATTTTGGGATTGATTGGAACTTATTTAGGATTTTGGGTGATTAGATTGGTTGCTCAAGAAAAACAAAAATATCCTGGACTTACTAGAGAAGTAAAAACTACGTTTG
>NZ_JAYVFH010000244.1:0-3056 GCF_043773265.1 Flavobacterium sp.
AGTTACCGCTTTACCATTTGACAACACACCAAGAACCGAAGATGGAAAAGTAAATTACAAAGAAGATTTCTTCGGAAAAGAAACCAATCTTACCGTTTCCGGACAATTAGAAGGAGAAACTTTTGCAATGGCTTTAGGTCAGATTTACACTTTCGGACCAACATTTCGTGCAGAAAATTCAAACACGTCTCGTCATTTAGCAGAATTTTGGATGATTGAACCAGAAGTTGCCTTCAATGATTTGGATGACAATATGGACTTGGCCGAAGATTTTATTCAATACGTAATTAAATATACGATGGATAAATGTCAAGAAGATTTAAAATTCTTGGAAGGACGTTTATTAGACGAAGAAAAATCGAAACCACAAGCAGAACGTAGCGAAATGGCGTTGTTAGAAAAACTAAATTTCGTTTTAGAAAATAATTTCAAACGAGTTTCTTATACAGAAGCAATTGATATTTTAAGAGATTCAACACCAAATAAAAAGAAAAAATTCAATTATATTATTGAAGATTGGGGTGCAGATTTGCAAAGCGAACACGAAAGATATTTGGTAGAAAAACATTTCAAATGTCCAGTGATTTTGTTTGATTATCCAGCCAATATCAAAGCATTTTATATGAGATTGAACGAAGATGGAAAAACAGTTCGAGCAATGGATATTCTTTTTCCAGGAATTGGAGAAATAGTTGGCGGAAGTCAAAGAGAAGAACGTTATGATGTTTTACTAGAAAAAATGAGAGCATTAGGAATTGACGAAGAAGAACTTTGGTGGTATTTAGACACAAGAAGATTTGGAAGCGCAGTGCATTCAGGTTTCGGATTAGGATTTGAAAGATTGGTGCTTTTTGTAACAGGAATGACCAATATTCGTGATGTAATTCCTTATCCTCGAACGCCTTTAAACGCAGAGTTCTAAGACACTAAAATTCTGCCACGAAGACACAAAGGCACAAAGTTTTTAATTTTTTATTAATTGATAAAAAATAAATGTAACCTTTTTGTTAAAGAAAGCATGTAAATAGAAATAAACTTTGCGTCTTAGTGCCTTTGAGTCAAAAAAAAATATATGCCATCAGAAAGAATTGAAGAAATAGCCAGAATAATTGTAAATTCCGCTTTTAAAGTTCACAAAGAACTTGGACCAGGTTTACTAGAAAAAGTATATGAAGCATGTCTTGCTTATGAAATTGAAAAAGCAGGATTAAAAGTAAAAAGACAAGTTGATATTCCCATTATATATGATGGAATACAATTAAATGAAAAGTTAAGATTAGATTTGATTGTTGAAAATCTTGTTATTGTTGAAACTAAAGCAGTTGAAATAGTTAATCCAGTATGGCAAGCACAAATTATCAGTCATTTAAGATTAACAAATAATGAATTAGGATTTTTAATTAATTTTAATGTTTCATTAATCAAAAATGGAATAAAAAGATTTATAAACACAAAAAAGTAGCCACAAAGGCGCTAAGACACAAATAAAAAGTTTTTAATTTTAACCTTTTCTAAATTTTTTTTAATAAAAAAACTTTGTGCACTAGTGCCTTTGAGGCAAAGAAAGAAAATAAAAAGCTTCGTGCCTTTGTGCCTTCGTGGCAAAGAAAAAAACTTAGCGACTTAGTACCTTTGTGGCAAAAAACAAACCGTGTCTTATCATGTTAAAACAAAACTTACAATTCAAATTATCTCAAAAATTATCACCTCAACAAATTCAGTTGATGAAGTTGATTCAGTTGCCAACATTGGCATTTGAGCAACGCTTGTTGGAAGAAATGAATGAGAATCCAGCATTAGAAACTGGAAAAGATGAAGAAGAAGTTTTTGAAAAAGACGAATTTGACAACAACGACGAATATGACGATTATGAAGGAAGCGACAATATTGAAGCCGACGACATTAACGTTGACGAGTATTTAAGCAACGACGAAATTCCAGATTACAAACTTCAAGCCAATAATTTTAGCGATGACGATGACGATCGTGAAAATCCCTATGCATCGCCAGTAAGTTTTCATCAAGATTTAATCAATCAATTAAACACTTTTATATTAAATGATACCGACAGAGAAATTGCAGAATTTCTTGTTGGAAGCATTGACGATATGGGTTATATTCGTAGAACAATTCAAGATATTGTTGACGATATGGCGTTTACTCAAGGTATTTATACTGATGAAAAATCGGTTGAAAAAGTCTTGCATATTATTCACGAACTAGAACCATCTGGAGTTGGAGCACGCGATTTACAAGAATGTTTATTGCTACAATTAAAGCACAAAACACCAACAGAATATGTTGAACTAGCAACAGATATTATAGAAAATCAATTTGAAGCATTTACCAAAAAACACTACGATAAGTTACTCCAAAAACATAGTATTTCTAATGAGCAATTAAAAAAAGCCATTCACGAAATAGAAAAATTAAATCCAAAACCTGGAGGATCTTTCACAGGAAATAATAAAGTTACCGAAAATATAGTTCCAGATTTTGCAATCAGAATCAACGATGGCGAACTAGAATTAACCTTAAATGGCAGAAATGCACCATCATTGCACGTTTCTAAAGATTACCAAGAAATGATGCAAACCTATAAAGATTCACGAGATAAATCGAATTCTCAAAAAGATGCAGTTCAGTTCATTAAGCAAAAATTAGACTCGGCAAAATGGTTTATTGATGCCATAAAACAACGTCAAGAAACGCTATTTGTAACCATGAATGCCATTATGCATTTTCAGGAAGAATTTTTTCTTGATGGCGAAGAAACGTCAATGAAACCAATGATTCTTAAAGACATTGCCGACATGGTTGGTCTAGATATTTCTACAGTTTCTCGTGTTGCCAATAGTAAATATGTCGATACGCCATACGGAACAAAACTGATAAAAGAATTCTTTTCAGAAGCCATGAAAAACGATCAAGGCGAAGACGTTTCAACTTTAGAAATCAAAAAAATTCTACAGAATACTATTGAAGATGAAGACAAACAAAAACCACTTCCAGACGATCAATTAGCCGAGATTCTAAAAGAAAAAGGATACCCAATT
>NZ_JAYVFH010000245.1:0-3945 GCF_043773265.1 Flavobacterium sp.
GGTGTTTCTTTTACCTCGTTTTCTTTGGATGACACTATAATTTTATTTTTAAATTGTGTGCACGAATTTAATTATTTAAAATGAAAAAGTGCCATTAACATTTCATTTAATAAAAAATTGCTTTTCATTGTGATGTGAATTATTTTTTTTAACTAAATTTGCTTAATTAAAAATTATAAAAGAACCATAAAATGAAAAAAATAGTATTAATTGCATTGTTGTCTGTATTTAGTTTAAGTACTGCAAATGCTCAAACTAAAGCAAAAAAAACTAAAAAAGTTGCTACAACTAAAGTTGCCACTCCAAAAATTCCAACTGTTGAAGGTGCAGGAATGCTTTTTGAAAGTGATGTTATAGATTATGGAACAATTCCTCACAATGCTGATGGAAAAAGAGAATTTGTATTTGTAAATAATGGAAACAAGCCATTAATTATTACAAGTGCTAATGGTTCTTGCGGTTGTACTGTACCAACTTATCCTAAAGATCCAATTGCTCCAGGTGAAAAAGCTGTAATTGGAGTAAAATATGACACAAACAGAGCTGGACAACCATTTGAAAAAACTATAACATTAAAAAGTAATGCTGTTCAAGGAGAAACTAAACTTTTAACAATTAAAGGAACGGTTTTACCAGCAGCAACTACACCAGTTGTAGAAACTACAAAAAGCTAAATTTTAAAATTATAGAATGCAAAAACCACGTATAATGCGTGGTTTTTTTTTGAATAGTACAAAATAAATGAGAAAATTAGAGAATATAGAATTAGAAAGAAAAAGTGTTGAAGATTTTAAAAATTCTAAAAAAACACCAATTATTATTATTCTTGATGATATTAGGAGTTTAAATAATATTGGTTCTGTTTTTAGAACTTGTGATGCTTTTTTAATTGAAAAAATTTATCTGTGTGGTATAACTGCAATTCCGCCAAATAAAGAAATTCATAAAACGGCACTTGGTGCTACAGAAACTGTGGCTTGGGAATATCATAGTAATGTTTTGGAAGTAATTTCTAACCTAAAAGAAAATTCAGTAAAAGTATTAGCAATTGAGCAAGTTGAAAATTCAATATTGTTAAATAATTTTACTCCAATTCAAGATCATAAATACGCTTTAGTTTTTGGAAATGAAGTGTATGGCGTTTCTCAAGATGCAATTAAAATGTGTGACGGAACATTAGAAATTCCGCAATTGGGAACCAAACATTCATTAAATATATCTGTAAGTGCAGGAATTGTTATTTGGGATATTTTTACAAAAATGAAACATTAATCAAGTTTCTTTTTAATTTCATTCAAAATAAAAATATAATCTTCTTGATTTTTTAGAAAATCCAACTCAGAAACATCTATGATTAATACATTCAAATCTTTTTGGGTTTTTATATAATCTAAATATCCATTGTTTATTTTTTCTAGATATTCCGCCGGTATTTCTTGCTCATAACTTCTTCCTCTACGTTTTATATTTTGTAAAAGTCGCTCGGTATTTTGATACAAATAGACATACAAATCTGGTTTTGGCATTTCTTTGTAGATAATATCAAACAACGTTTTGTATAGTCGCACTTCATCTTCTGCAAGGGTAACTTTAGCAAATATTAACGATTTAAAAATATGATAATCGGCAATAACAAAATCTTTAAAAAGGTCAAATTGAGCTAAATCATCTGATATTTGTTGGTATCTATCCGCCAAAAAAGACATTTCTAGCGGAAAAGCATAACGGTTTTGGTCTTTATAAAATTTAGGTAAAAATGGATTGTCTACAAAGCGTTCTAAAACTGTTTTTGCATTAAAATCTTCTGCAATTTTTGTTGTTAGTGTAGTTTTTCCTGCGCCAATATTTCCTTCAATAACAATATAATTAAATTGTTCTAATTTAATTTTTGATAATGGACTTTCAAGTTTTAAAAGTTTTACACAATTAGATTTATCTGTACAAATTGAAATTAATTCGGATATAGATTTTTGCAAAATAGGATGTTTCCAATCTGTTACAACTTCTTTCATTGGCACAATTACAAACAATCTATCTTGTAAATGTTTGTGCGGAATTTGTAAATTACCCGACACAAAAACTTCTTCATCAACAGAAATAATGTCAATATCAATTATTCTTGCTTGATATTCTTTACTTTCATTTCTTGTTCTGCCCAGTTTTTTTTCAATTTTTAAACAACTTTTTAAAACTTTTTGTGCAGATTTATTTGTATGAAGTAAAACGCAACAATTATAAAAAGAATCGCTTTTAAAACCCCAAGAATCAGATTCGTACAACGAAGAAACTTTTACAATTGTACCAACTTCGTTATGCAACATTTCAATACATTGATCAATATTTTCTTGACGATTGCCAAGATTACTGCCAAGAGAAAGTACAATATTGTGTTGCTTATTCATACTTGGCAAAATAACTAAAAGAATTTTAGAAATAAAGTATATTTGTAGCATCTGTTAATAACTATTTTTGTGAAAACTTTAAGGTAATGATTTGTAACAAATTGAGTTTTTAACTACTAATAAAGAAAAAGATTAAAGTATGAGATTTTTAGGAAATGTATTGGCCACAATTGTTGGTTTGTTTTTGTTTTTAATGATTTGTTTTTTTGGGATATTGTTAATTGGTGCTTTGTTTGGTAATAGCGACGAAACCGTTCAAGTAAAGAGTAATTCTGTAATAGAATTAGATTTATCTAAAATTAATAATGACTATGCAGGAAAAGTAAATTATAAAGATTTTGATTTTTTTAAAGCCAAACACGATGGATTATTTGATGTTATAAAAGCCATAGAATATGCTAAAACAGATGATAAAATTAAAGGAATTTCTATTTTAAATAATACATCAGCTTTAGGATTGGCGCAAACAAAAGCACTTAGAGATGAACTTGAAAGCTTTAAAAAATCTGGAAAGTTTGTTTATTCTTATGCAGATTATTATTCGCAACGCGATTATTATTTAAACTCGGTTGCCAACAGTATTTATTTAAATCCAATTGGAGAATTAGAATTTAAAGGATTATCTGCCGAGATTATGTTTTTTAAAGATTTTCAAGAAAAATCTGGTGTAAAAGTAGAAGTAATTCGTCATGGAAAATATAAAAGTGCGGTAGAACCATTTTTAGAAAATAAAATGAGTGATGCCAATAAAGAACAAACTTCAGCATTACTAAATTCAGTATGGAGTTCTGTAATTACAGAAGTTTCTAAAAGTAGAAATGTATCTGTAGAACGATTGAATTTAGTAGCCAACGGATTGCTTGCAAGAACTCCAGAAATGGCTATAAATGAGAAACTTATTGATAAAATTGCTTATGAAGATGTCTATCATTCTGATATTAAAAAAGTATTAAAAATTGATGAAGATGAAGATTATGATTCCGTTTCAATTGAAGATTATACAGAAAAAGTGGCTACAAACTCAATAAACTTTGATGCAAAAGATAAAATTGCAGTTATTTATGCTCAAGGCGAAATACAAAGTGGCGAAGGTGACGTAACTGTAATTGCCGAAGGTGCAATGCGAAGATCGTTACAAGAAGCAAGAAAAGATAAAAATGTAAAAGCAATTGTACTTAGAATTGATAGTCCTGGCGGAAATGCATTAACATCTGAATTAATTTGGAGAGAAATAGAATTGACTAAAAAAGTTAAACCAGTTGTGGTTTCTATGGGAAATTATGCAGCTTCTGGCGGATATTACATTGCTTGCAACGCAGATAAAATATTTGCAGAAGAAAATACAATAACTGGTTCTATTGGTGTTTTTGGAACTTTGCCTAACTTTACGCAAGCTGCTAATAAATTCGGAATCAATACAGTACAAGTTAAAACTCACGAGAATGCTAGCGAATACAGTCCATTTGTGCCATTAGACGAAAAGTTTAAAGGTTTTACTTTAGAAAGTGTTGAACATATTTACGATGTATTTGTAAATCGAGTT
>NZ_JAYVFH010000246.1:0-23410 GCF_043773265.1 Flavobacterium sp.
TTGCCCATTCCTTTTCAAAATCAAAAGTATCTTCTGATTTTATTGATTCTAATTTATTTAAAATTTTAGAATCTTCAATGGTTTGAATCCATTTTATCAGATTTTCTTTTTGAGTTGCTATATTCATATCTAATTCTAATTTTTAACAAAGCTACTAAATATTTTTTTTGATAGAAAAGTTTAGCTTAATAAATATAAGTTAATTCAAATATTTTATAATATTTGATCATTGTAATTATTCGCAAACTTATCATTCTGAGGCAGGAAGAATCTAATGTTATTTAGGTTTTAGTTTTTCTAAAGTTTTAGTGGGATTCTTCCTTCGTCAGAATGACAAACTGGGTGGAAATTATTATTTATTTTTCAGATTACAATAATTGCGATTTAATTAATACTATTTGTCAAATTAAACGTTTTCTCTCCGCAAACTTGTCATTCTGACGAAGGAAGAATCTCAGCAAATCTAAAATTTTTTTGTGCTCGATTTTTGTTTGAATTCTTCTTCCGAAACTTCGGAATCAGAATGACAAACTGAATTAGAATAAAATAAAAAAATCATTAGCAAATTGAAGCTTAAAAACTATTTTTGCAATTATGAAAACCTTGCTCTACAAAAACACTAAAATCTCCTACACAGAACAAGGAAAAGGAACTGCTGTAGTTTTACTGCACGGTTTTCTTGAAAATAAAGAAATGTGGGATGCTTTTGTGCCTGAGTTTTTAAAAAAAAATCGTGTTATTACAATTGATTTATTAGGTCACGGAAAAACCGAATGTTTGGGTTATGTTCATTCAATGGAAGATCAAGCAGAAATGGTTTACGTAGTTTTATCTGAATTAAAAATTAGAAAAGTAGTGCTTATTGGGCATTCAATGGGTGGTTATGTTGGGCTGGCTTTCGCCGAATTGTATCCAGAAAATGTAAAAGGAATTGTACTTTTAAATTCAACTTCTCGTGCCGATTCTGAAGATAGAAAAACCAACAGAGATAGAGCAATAAAAGCGGTGAAACAAAATTATACTGCATTTGTACGAATGAGTATTGCCAATTTATTTAGCGAAAAAAACAGAACAATCCTTCTTAATGAAATAGAAAATGTAAAAACCGAAGCATTAAAAACACCATTGCAAGGAATTGTTGCATCTCTAGAAGGAATGAAAATTAGAAAAGATAGAGAAGTCATTTTGCATTTTGCGTCTTATCCAATTTTGTTGATTTTAGGAAAAGAAGATCCTGTTTTAATCTACGATGAAAATGTGACTCAAATTGAAAATACAGCTATAAAACTTCATACTTTATATGATGGACATATGAGTCATATTGAAAACCGTGATGAATTGTTGTTGGTTTTGAGTGATTTTTTAAAGAAACTTTAACCACTAAGTTTATTAAGATGGCACAATGTTCACTATGTTTTTTTACTTCTTGAAAAAACTTTGTATTCTTGGTGGTAAAAAATTAAACTTTCTCTTCAAAAGCCACATCAACATTCAAAATTTCATTTAACAGAATCACAATTTCTTCTAAATAACTTTCCATTATTTCAGCCGAAATTACTTCGATAGTTTCTTTATCAACTTTAAAATTAAAAGGTAAAAATCCCGACTTTAAGTTTTTAAAAGAAATAATTCCTGCTTCAATATCTAATCCTTTTGCATCGGGTTCATACATAAACGCATAAGCCAAAATTTGAATTATTTTATCATTTTTTATATCCTCAGTTAATCCATTCCAAGACTTTAGAGTTACATTAAGTTTATCAACTTTGCCTGTTTTATAATCAATGATTCTAATTTTACCGTTACGATTTTCAATTCGGTCAACGTTTCCACCAATTTTTACAGGAAAAGGTAATCTTGGATGTATAATTTCTCTTTCTAATCGTGCTTCGAGTGCAATAATTTGAATTTCATCGCCATTTTGTATAGATTCTAATTCCAGTTTTAGAAAATTTAAAACATTTCTTTTAGCAACTTCAAAAGCTAGTAAGTTTCGTCCTTTTTTGATTTCTCCTTCTTTATAAACCAATTTGAATTGTTTTAAAACTTCATCATCGATGTTTTTTATACAAATTTTAATGTCGTTTTCAATTAAAATCTTACCAATAAATGGTTTGTATAATTCTTCTAAAGCACCATGAATAATAGTCCCGAGAGTGTTAACCGCTATGTTTTCTTCAACTTCATCAGTTTCAGAAATACGCAAAATTCTTTGAAAATAAAACTGAATCGGATTTCGTATATAATTGGTCAATGATGAAGGAGAAAAACCTTTATCTGATGCAATATTTTTTAATCGTTCTATTACACTTTCCGATTTAGGAACAATAATTTTTTGATAGGCAATTTCGGGTACATTGGCGTTATAAATCTGAAAAGTCAAATGGTGATTTGGTTGTTTCTCAACTTCTAATTGGGTGATGAATCTACTTTTTTCTCCAGCATCAATTCCTTCACTTTCAGTATTGTATAACAAGTAAACATTTTTGGCGCGTTGTAACAAATGATAAAAATGATAGGTGTAAATAGCATCTTTCTCTTTGAAAGTTGGTAATCCGTATTCTTTTTTTACATCATAAGGAATAAACGAATTCATACTTTTTCCTGCAGGAAATTTTCCTTCGTTAACTGATGTTATAATTACAGTTTCAAAATCTAAAACTCGACTTTCTAGAACTCCCATTATTTGCAATCCGTTTAATGGTTCGCCTTCAAATGATACTTCAGCTACATCAATAACTTGTTTGTAAATTGCATAAAGTGTATCTACATTATCAATGTTTTCATTGGATGAAAAATAAGAAATCATTTTATTGATTACTTTAAAAATTGAGTACACAAATGCATTTGTGATTTTTTCTCCCGAAACTTCGGGATCTTTATCCAAACTTAAATTGGATTTTATTTGAAGTAATATTGCAGAAATATTTTCTAAAATTGACACAGAACTTGTATCCCATTTCTTGAAAAGTAATTGAAATAGTTCGTTTTGATTTTCTTGTAATTCAAGAATTCGCTTATGAAGAATAAAAGTATAATTATTTTGATTAATTCGATTAACCAATTGATTAGCTTTAATGTATGGTTCAATTAATGGATGCATTAAAATATCTAAAACATCTTTATAATAAAACACATAACTAGTTGAATTTCTAGAAATTGCGTTGGTATGGGCTTTAAATAATTTGGCAATTAAAATTTGGGCAGGATTGTTTTTGCTAGAATATCCCATGGTTATATTTAAAGCATCAACATTTGCTGGAAGCGAATATAAAACTGGAATCAAAAGCGATTCTTCGCCAAGAACAACAGCTACATTTTGAAGTTTACTTTGGTTTAGATTGCTGTGTTTTTCAATTATTTGGCCTACAATTTTGGCTTGACCAATAGATTTTGGCGTACCAATAACTTGAATGTTTTTTTCTTGCTTAAAATCATTAGAAATCCATTCATAAGGATTTGTTTTATAATGTGGCCAAGATTCTTTAAATCGTCGTTGAAATAAGCCAGCATCATTAAAGGTATCGTTTAGAAATGTTTCTTCAATATCCCAATATATTTTGGCTAAATCAATAGCTAAAAGATGTTGTATGATTTTTTCTTCGGCTTGATTGAGTGCATTAAATCCTGCAAAAAGAAACTTTTTTTCTTTAGCGGATTCCGAAAAATGATTTAAATTATTAACTGCTTCACGATAAATTAATCCTTGATAACCAATTCCTTTATTTAGTAAATAGTTATATAATGAATGATAATAAAGTGGTAGTTTTTTCCAGAAAGCAAGATGCTTTTCTATTAAATCTGTACGTTTATTTATATCAACTGACCAATGTTCTATTTCTTTAATGTTTTCAAGATATTTTAAAATTCTATCTGGTTCTAATAAATAACGATCTATTTCGTTAAAATCTTGAAGTAATGTTTTTGCCCAGTTGGCAAATGTTTCAAAGGATTCTTTATCTTTTTCTGTTACTGATAGATAAACTGAGTAAAATTCAAAAAGTAATTCAACAGAGTCAACAGATCGAATTCCAGCAATGTCTTGAACAAAATCTTCAATACTAATAATTTCTGGTGAAAATATTGTTGAAATTATTTGTTTTTTAAGTTCATCTATCAAGAATACTTTGGCTCTTCTGTTGGGAAGAATAACAACTAAATCTGAATAATTTTCAGAATAGTTGGTAATAATTGTTTTAGAAAGTTTATTTAAAAATGAGTTGTCATTCATTTTATAAATATAAAAAAACGCCTCGATAAATCGAGGCGTTTCTTAAAAATATTTTATTTTGGAAGAAATTATTTTATTAATTTCACTTCAACTCTTCTGTTGTTAGCTTTTCCAGATTTAGTTTTGTTAGTATCAATTGGCATTGATTCTCCGAAACCTTTAGAAGATAATCTAGAAGAAGAAATTCCTTTTTCTATTAAATAATTTTTAACTGCCGCAGCTCTGTTATCAGATAAAATTTGATTAGCAGCATCTTTTCCATCACTATCAGTATGACCTTCTAAAGAGAAGTTAGAGTTTGGATATTCTTTTAAGATAGCTGTAATAGCTTCTAATACTGGGTAAGTTTGTTTTTGGAAAGAAGACTTGTTAGTATCAAATAAGATAGTTTTAGCATAGTCATTTAATCTTTTCATTACTTCGTCAGAAACTTCAGGACAACCTTTGTTTGCAACAGTACCTTTAACGTCTGGACATTTATCATCTTTGTCATAAACTCCATCACCGTCTGCATCTGGCCAAGGACAACCTGCGTTTTCTTTTGGACCTTTAACTGAAGGACATTTGTCGTCTTTATCAGTTACACCATCACCATCAGCATCAGGACAACCTGCTAAAGATTTTAAACCGAATACATCAACACAAGCGTCATCTTTATCAGCAACACCATCGCCATCAGTATCAGGACAACCATTCATTTCTACAGTTCCAGCTTCAGTTGGACAACCGTCTTTGCTATCTTCGATTCCGTCTCCATCAGTGTCAGGGCAACCGTTGAAAGCTTTAATTCCAGGAACATCAATACAAGCATCGTCTTTATCGTAGATTCCGTCTCCATCAGTATCTTTAGCGCCAAACTTGAAAGTAAGTCCTAAAAAGTGTTGCATGTGAGTTGGAATAGCTGTAGCATTTTCTCTTGAATCAAAAGAATATTTGTAAGAAGATGTCCAAGAAAGACCAACTTGTTTAGTTAACCAAAGAGTTAAACCTAAACCAGCATTTACAGTTCCGCCTTTTCCATCGTCACCTAACCAAGTATAACCTCCACCTACGTGAGCAGAAGGATCGATTACTTTAGAACCTATTAAGTTCATCATACTGTATTTTACAGCACCATCAACAGCATAATAGTTTAAATCACCAGGATTTGTAACTACATAATCTGCATTTCCAACTCTTTCATTAACAAATCTTGTCATTTTGTTAATTGATCCAGTTACTCCGAAAGAGAAATTGTCTCCAACGCTTCTTGATACGTTTACATAAGATACAGATGGAAGAATATTCCAATATCTTTGAGCATCAAAATACTGAGAAAATTGATCCTCAATTTTAGAAGCAGCACTTACTCTACCTCCATCTACTGCGTTTGCACCAAACCCAATAGCCCATTTGTTGTTACTATCTTGTGCTTGAGAACTTAATCCTAATAGCATCAATAAAGCAAATAATTTGTTAAGATGTTTCATACTTAATTTTGTTAGATTATAAAGATATAATGAAGCAAAAGTAATACGTATAAATGAATTATCAAAATGAAAATGTTAAAATATGGTAATTATATAAACATTCATCAAAAAAATACAATTGTAGGAGTTATATTAAATAATGTGTAAGTTCTTTGCAACTTCTGTAAATGCTAGTATTGCTTTATCTAAATGTTCTTTTGAATGGGCTGCAGAAAGCTGAACACGAATTCGTGCTTTATCTTTTGGAACAACTGGATAAAAGAAACCAATAACATAGATGCCTTTTTTAAGCAATTCATCTGCCATTACCTGTGATAGCTTGGCATCATACAACATTACCGGAACAATTGCTGAATCTCCATTAATAAAATCTATGCCTGATTTTCGCAAACCATCTTTGAAATAATTAGTGTTCCATTCTAGTTTGTCACGTAGAGTTGTGTCTTTTTCTAACAGTTCAAAAACTTTAATTGATGCTCCAACAATTGCAGGCGCAAGTGAATTAGAAAACAAATATGGTCTTGATCTTTGTCGTAAAATTTCTACGATTTCTTTTTTGGCTGTGGTGTATCCACCCATTGCGCCACCAAGTGCTTTTCCTAATGTTCCTGTAATGATGTCAACTCTTCCCATTACACCTTTGGCTTCCATAGTTCCTTTGCCTGTTGCGCCAATAAATCCTGCTGCATGACATTCGTCTACCATTACTAAAGCATCATATTTATCGGCTAAATCGCAAATTTTATCTAATGGAGCAACCAATCCGTCCATTGAAAAAACTCCATCAGTAACAATTAATTTATATCTTCTGTTTTCGGTAGTTGCTTTTATTAGTTGTTGTTCTAAATCATCCATATTGGAATTTTCATAACGATAACGCGCTGCTTTACACAAACGAACTCCATCTATAATAGAAGCGTGATTTAAAGAATCAGAAATTATACAATCTTCTTCTCCTAATAATGGTTCGAAAACTCCTCCATTAGCATCAAATGCTGCTGCATATAATATAGTGTCTTCTGTTCCATAGAAATTGGCTATCTTTTTTTCTAATGTTTTATGAATATCTTGTGTTCCGCAAATGAATCTTACAGACGACATTCCGAAGCCATGAGAATCCAATGCGTCTTTGGCTGCTTGAATAACTTCTGGATGGGATGATAAGCCCAAATAATTATTAGCACAAAAGTTTAAAACCGTTTTTCCATTAACTGTAATTTCTGCTCCTTGTGGTGATGTAATTATCCTTTCTTTTTTGAAAATACCATTTTGCTCAATAGTATTTAATTCGTTTTGCAGGTGTTGTTGAATTTTTCCGTACATGTTTATTTTAGTTTGTTTTGTTTTTATTTGCCACGAAGACATTAAGTCACTAAGTCAATAAGTTTTTTCTTTTGCCACGAATTGCAAAAATTTAAAACTTCGTATTTGTTTTTTTTTAATGAATGTTGAGTCTATCTTCTTTCATCTTTATTCTATTCTCTCTTTTTTACAAATGTAAGACTTCAATTTCTTGTCCTATATATATGAGTGATTTTTTTTGAACTTGAAATCCCATCTCCTCAATGGTTTTTTGATAATTTTCGAGTTGGGTTTTGTGTTTTGGCAAATACTGACCGGTTTTATAATCTAAAAGAAATACTTTTTTATCATTAGAAATTGACATTCTATCAGGTTTTACAGCATTTCCTTCTTTTTGAATGATGGCTTGTTCATTCATCACTTTATTTTCTGCAGAAAAATAATCGGTTAATTCGATATGATTTACAATTTCCAAAATAGTGTTATGAACTTCCTGTTTTTGATTAGACACAATTAATCCGTTTTCAATGGCTTTGGTTATTGCTAATTCTATATCAGATTTAGTCTTTACAAATGCTAGAATTTCGTGAATAGTATTTCCATATTCAATAGCATTTTGCTGTTTAGTGTTCCACATAATGCTTTCACGCTGTGCGATTTTAATGTTTTTAGGGTTTAATGTTGCTAAAAGTTGCGGAACTAAAAGTGTATTTATAACTTTTTCGGTATTTGTAGATAATTTTTCAGCCAAACCAAATTCATATTCATATTTATTCTCGTTGAAATCATTACCTAAAAATTCAATAAAAAACGATGACATATTATTGGGTAATTCTCCTTTTTTACTTATATTTATTCCAGAAATAATATGCAATTGTTCTTCGGCTCTAGTTAGTGCAACATACAAAACATTAATATTGTCTAATAAATCTTCTTCTTTTTTCTGATTGTAAACTAATGATGCTTCGTTTCCAAAATTCTCAACGGCAGAATTTTTGGAAACTAATGCTTTTGGCAAGCCCAATTGTTCTTCATCGGCTGAAATCCAAATTTTTTCTCCTTTATTTTGCGAATAATTTTCTTCGGCAAACGGAAAAATCACAACAGGAAACTCCAAACCTTTGGATTTATGAATGGTCATAATTCTAACCGCATCGTTTCCTTCTGGTGACGGAATGCTCAATTTATGTGAATTGTTTTCCCAGTAATTTAAAAAATCTGATATTCCTGATTGTTTTTTTAAATCATGTTCCAAAACCAAATCTAAAAAAAATTGTACATAGGCATTTCTTTTTTGTATTGGAATTATTTTTGAAATTATTATTTCTGTAGCTTCATAAAGTGATTTTTTTCGAATGGTTGCAAACGAGAAATCTATTTTAAATTCTACTAGCCAACTCTGAAAATCTTTTTCATTTATAAACTCAATTCCTTTAGAAATAAAGTTGTGAATTGGCTCTATATCTTGATTGTTTTTGGCTAAATAATAAAGAAGATTGGCTTTAGATTGTTTGTCGTTTTCGTTTTTTAAATATCGCAATATGTCGATGCATAATTTTACTTCAGAAGATGCGCCAAGCAACAAACTTTCGGAAGATACAATTGGAATTCCGTTTTCAATTAAATGATTTGCAATAGCTGTACCAGGTTTTTTATTCCGGGTTAAAATTACAATATCTTTATAGTTGAATCCATTATTTTTAATTTTAGAAATTGTATGTAAAGTTGCATCAAGATACAGGTCGTTTTTGTCAAAATTTTCATCATCAAGCGTTTCTTCTTTGTCAATTTTTGGAATAAAACTTAAATTTATATAACCTCCGTTTTTAGAATTAAATTTTTGATGTGAATGATTTTCATATAAATCTTTGTAAGCTGAATTTGCAAATTTTGATGCTAAAAAACTAAAAAATTTATTGTTGAAATCAATTACTTGAGAATAACTTCGATAGTTTGTTTCTAACGAAAATAGTTTTTTATTTGGATTTACAAATGGGTTTTTTTCTTTGCTTAACTCAATAAATTGTTCGGCTTTTCCGCCACGCCAACGATAAATCGATTGTTTTGGATCGCCAACAATCATTAGCGAACCTTGTTCTCCACTCAAATCTTCGCTAGATAGTGCGTTGTCGATAAGCGGAATCAAATTTTGCCATTGCATTTCGGATGTGTCTTGAAATTCGTCTACAAAAAAGTGTTTGTATTTTTCGCCCAATCGTTCATAAATAAAAGGTGCTGGTTGATTTTGAATTTGTTCGTTTATCAATTTATTAAATTCTGTAATAGAGAGAATGTTTTGCTCTTTTTGAATCTCTTGCAATTTATTATTTAAAGTATTCATTAAAGAAAGTGGTGTGATATTTTTTAAGAAAGCTTCGTAGAAATTTTTCTTTTCTAATTTGGTATAAATCGATTTTAAAATAACCAATAATTCTGGAATAATACTTTCTATAATTGCGCCATCAGTAGCTGTTTTATTGATTTGAATATCATCAAACTCATAAAACCTTTTATTGTTTGGGTTGAATTTTGCTTGTTTAATACTTTGCAAATGATTAGGAAAAGTTTGTCTTGAAAACGATTTTAAATCAATACCATTTTTATCAATCAAAAGGAATATTTCTGTAGCTTGAGCAATAGTTTCTGCTTCTATTTCTTTGCATAATTCGGTAAGTTTATTTTTAATTTCAACAAATTCCGAAATAGATTTATTATTAAAATGAGTAATTTCTTCGCGATTATTTTCGTTTAAAATGAGTTTTCCTGTTTCCATAATTTCTCGAGAAACATCCCACGATTTATCATCGTCGGTTTTTTCCATTGTAAAATCGACAAGTAATTTGGTTAAAATGGCATCGTTTCCAGCTTCGGCTATAATGGCATCAACTGCCTCTGTGAGAAGATTTTCGGTATCAAGAGAAACTTCAAATGTTATTGGCAAACCCAAATCGTGAGCAAAAGCTCGAATTACTTTGTGAGTAAATTTATCGATGGTAGAAATGTCAAAAGCTGCATAATTATGAATTAAGTTTTTGATAATGCTTTTGGCTTTTTCTTGAATTTGATTTGAGCTTAAATTAGTATCAACACTAATGTCTTGTATTAGCATTTGTGCTTTTTCGGAAGGATTCTCTTTAGCAAATTCTGATAAACTTTCTACCACACGACTTTTCATTTCGTGAACCGCTTTATTAGTAAAAGTGATGGCAAGAATGTTTCTATAAGCATCTTGTTTTTTGGATAACAGAATTATTTTGAGGTATTCTTTTACCAAAGTATAGGTTTTTCCTGAACCTGCAGATGCGTCATAAATGGAGAATGCTGGTTTTTTCATTTTTTTTATCGGATTTCACGAATTATCTCGAATTTCATTTTGGTTGAATTATAATAATTTTTATGGTAATTTTATTTTTTATTTATCTGATAAATGTAATTCAATTTTGAGTCTTCACCATAATATTCAACTTCAATTTCGTCAATTTTTATTCCGCCAATTTTTTCAATTGCTTTTTGTGATCGAATATTGTTAGCGCCAACTTCAAAAATAACATTATCTACAAATTGAAATGCATAATCGAGCATTAGTTTTTTTAATGCTTTGTTATATCCATTTCCCCAAAATTTGCATCCAATAAAAGTATATCCAATTTTTACTGAATTATTTTGCAAATCAATTTCATAAAATCTTGTACTACCAATTGGCTCATTGGATGTGGCTTCTCGAATAAAAAATGCTCCTTGTGACTGTATTGCTCCTTCAAAATAATTTAGAAAAACGTCTTTTTTATATCTGTTTTTATTTGGATGTTGTTCCCAAATTAATTTATCAGAAGCAACAGAAAATAATTCTTCAAAATCAGATTTTTGCAATGGTATTAATTTTATTAATTGGTTTTGCAAATGTGTTGGTTGTATATTAAAATGCATTGCTGTTTAAATTAATTAGCCAAAATTACTTTTCATAATTTTAGGGTTTTGTGAAACTTTATTTGAAGTAAAAACTTTAAAAAATGTTTTAATAAAATAATAACGTAATTGTATAACATTTTTAGAAGTTAAATTTATAACTTTGAATTTACTTATTTACTAAACTTTTAAAATAATTATATTATGTCATTTGAATTACCACAATTGCCTTATGCTTATGACGCATTAGAACCACATATTGATGCTAGAACGATGGAAATTCATCATTCTAAACATCATAATGCTTATACAACTAATCTAAATGCTGCAATTGCAGGAACAGATTTAGAAGGAAAAACTATTGAAAATATTTTAATAAATTTGGATAAAAAAAATGCTACCGTTAGAAATAATGGTGGTGGTTTTTACAACCATAATTTGTTTTGGAGAGTAATGTCAGCTAATGGTGGCGGATTGCCAACAGGAGAATTACTAGAAGCTATTGAAAGAGATTTTAAGTCATTTGACGAATTTAAAGCTCGATTTACTAAAGCTGGTGTATCTCAATTTGGAAGTGGTTGGGCTTGGCTGTGCGTAAAAAAAGGTGGTGAACTTGATGTTTGTGGAACTCCAAATCAAGACAATCCTTTGATGCCAGAAGTTGGATGTGGCGGAACTCCAATTCTTGCTATGGATGTTTGGGAACATGCTTATTATTTAAACTATCAAAACCGTCGTCCAGATTATATTGAAGCTTTTTTTAATGTAATTAATTGGGATGAAGTAGCTCGACTTTACGCAATTGAAAAATAAAATAAAACTTATTAAAAGAGCAAACCCGATAGCCAAGTAGCTATCGGGTTTTTTGTGTGTGTGAATTTTAAAAAGACGTTTACCAAGGCAAACGTCTTTTTGCCCCAAATCTACCAAGAACTTAACCTACTAAATTCTATGGTAGGACAAACATAGTAATGATAGTATTTAAAAACATATAAAAAGCATTAATTATATTGGAATGACAGTCAAATGTGAGTGAAATCTGTTTTTTAAAGAACGTGAAGTAGGTTGAAAATAAAAAAGGCGAAATTACTTTCGCCTTTTTTGCCCCAAATCTACCATAAACTTAACCTACTAATGCTATGGTACTTCAAATGTAGAATTACTACTACGTATATTGAAAAAAAATTGTTGAAAGACTAAAATAATCGACGAACTGCACAAAAATGCTTTTTAAACAAAAATTTTATGTAAATTGTTATAAAAACTGTTATTAATTTATAACATAAGTTGGAGAATTAATAGTGGGATTTGTAAAAAAACCGAAAGCAATAGAAAATAAAAAAGGCGAAATCTCTTTCGCCTTTTTTGCCCCAAATCTACCATAAACTTAACCTACTAATGCTATGGTGATTCAAATGTAGAATTACTACTACGTAGATTGAAATATAATTGTTGAAAAGCCAAAATAATCGATGAACTACACAAAAATTGTTTTTTAACTATATTTTTATGTAAATTGATTTAAAAATTGTCATTTTTATATAGAATAATTTGAGTATTATGAGTGATAATCGTAAAAACTGAAAGTTATAGAAATTAAAAAAGGTGAAATAAATTTCACCTTTTTTGCCCCAAATCTACCATAAACTTAACCTACTAATGCTATGGTGATCCAAAGATATACAATGAAGTATTTTTCAAAAAATAATACTGATAAATTGCATTAATAATCGACGAACTACATCTTTGGGTATTTTTTAATATGCTCTTGCGTCTTTTCCTTCATAAAAATTCATAAAAGCTCTGTTTACAACACGGTTTCCACCAGGAGTTGGATAGTCTCCAGTAAAGTACCAATCGCCAAGATTTTTAGGACAAGCTATGTGTAAATTATCTACCGATTGAAATATGATTTTTACAGCTGCTTTCACGCTTGAAGTTGTTAATAATTCAGCAATTTTATTGGATATTTCCATATCGCTAAATGGCGAATATATTTCAGTTACGTAATTAACTACATCAGAGTCTTTTAATCCTTCTTGTTTTTTGCATTTTTTATAAACATCATCTACAATTTTATATAAATTTCTCTCTTTTAATAGTTCGATTGCTGCTTGAAAAGCTACCAATCCTTCGAGCTTTGCCATATCAATTCCGTAACAATCTGGATAACGAATTTGTGGTGCTGATGAAACTATTATAATACGTTTTGGATTTAATCTGTCCATCATTTTAATGATGCTCATTTTTAGAGTTGTTCCTCTAACGATACTATCATCTATTATGACTAGATTATCTGTTGGTTTTATTACTCCATAGGTTACATCATAAACGTGAGCAACAAGTTCGTCTCTATTTTTATCATCTGTAATAAACGTCCTAAGTTTTGCATCTTTAATGGCAATTTTCTCAGTTCTAATTTTGACAGAAAGTATTTGTTCTAGTTTTTCTTTTGTGAGTGTTTTTCTATTGTCTAAAATAAAGTGATTCTTTCTGTGATTAAGAAAGTCGTTTGCTGCCTCAACCATTCCATAAAAAGAAGTTTCGGCAGTATTAGGTATGTAAGAAAAAACTGTGTTGTCGGTGTCGTTTTCTATTGCTTCTAAAACTGCAGGAAGAATTAATTTTCCGAGCTCTTTTCTTTCTTTGTAAATCTCGGCATCGCTTCCTCTAGAAAAATAAATTCTTTCAAACGAACATGCTTTTTTTTCTGTAGGAGTAATAATTTCTTCTTCGGTTATTTTTCCGTTTTTCTTGATAATTAATGCGTTACCGGGTTTTAATTCTTGAACTTTTTCAAATGGAACGTTAAAAACTGTTTGAATAACAGGTCGTTCTGAAGCAACAACTACAATTTCATCATCTTCAAAGAAATATGCAGGTCGAATTCCTGCTGGATCACGAAAAACAAAAGCATCACCATGACCAAAAAGTCCTACCATGGCATATCCACCATCCCAACCTCGAGAAGCACGTTTTAGAATTTTAGAAATATCTAATTTTTCTGCAATAACCGCAGATGCTTCTCTTTTAGACAATCCATTATTTTTACATTCTTGATATAATTCTGTAACTTCTTCGTCTAGAAAATGTCCTATTTTTTCCATGACTGTTACAGTATCTGCCATTTCTTTGGGATGTTGACCTAATTCTACTAAACTATTAAAAAGTTCTTTAACATTGGTCATATTGAAATTTCCAGCAATAATTAAATTTCTGTGCATCCAATTATTCTGACGAAGAAAAGGATGAACACTTTCTAAACTATTTTTTCCAAAAGTTCCGTAACGAACATGACCAAGAAACAATTCACCGATGTAAGGAATATTCGCTTTTTGTAGAGCAACATCATCTGCATATTCTGGATGCGAAGTCATTTCTTCATTGATGCGTTCATTGATTTGCTTAAAAACATCTTGAATAGCTTGTGCATCATTAGAACGAACTCGGCTGATGTATCTTTCGCCTGGTTCAACATCTATTTTTATTGATGCAAAACCTGCTCCATCTTGACCTCGGTTGTGCTGTTTTTCCATGAGGAGATACATTTTTTGTATTCCATAGAAAGTTGAACCATATTTTTCTTTATAGAATTCTAATGGTTTTTTTAATCTTAAAAGTGCAATTCCACATTCATGTTTTATTGCGTCGCTCATTATATTGTGATTTAGTGTGTTGTTGTTTTGCCGCAGATTCAAAGATTATAAAAAACATCAATTAACAATTTGTGAATCTGTGACTTTATTATTTTTCAAATAAAAAAAGCCCCGAACATCTCGAGGCATAAATTTATTAAATTTCTATATCAAATTGTGTTAAAGATTTAAATTGTTTTAATCTATCTTTAACTTCTTCTTTTTTTAATGATAACATTCTTTCTGTTCCAAATTTCTCTACACAAAAAGATGCTAAGTTTGAACCGTGAATAATCGCATTTTTCATATTACTGAATGAAATGTTTTCACTTTGAGCAATAAATCCAGAAAAACCACCTGCAAATGTATCACCTGCACCAGTTGGATCAAAAACTTCTTCTAATGGTAAAGCTGGAGCAAAGAAAACTTCTTTATTGTGAAACAATAATGCCCCATGTTCTCCTTTTTTAATTACTACATATTTTGGTCCCATTGTTTGAATTTTTGCAGCAGCTTTTACTAAAGAATATTCTCCAGACAACTGACGTGCTTCTTCATCATTGATTGTAATTACATCAATACGTTTAATAACGTCTAACAATTCTGGCAAAGCGCAATCCATCCAAAAGTTCATTGTGTCTAGAACAACCAGTTTTGGTTTTTCTTCCATTTGATCTAAAACGCTGCTTTGAACAAATGGATGCAAGTTTCCTAACATCACTACATCGGCATTTTTAAAATCTTGAGGAACTACAGGATTAAAATCTGCAAGCACGTTTAATTCTGTAATTAATGTATCGCGAGAATTTAAATCGTTATGGTATTTTCCGCTCCAAAAGAAGGTTTTTCCGCCTTTTACGATTTCGATTCCAGAAATATCGATGTTTCTTGCCGTCAATAAGTCTAAATATTCTTGTGGGAAATCTTCTCCAACCACAGAAACAATTCCTGATTTTACATTAAAATGTGAAGCTGAAAGACCAATAAAAGTTGCAGCTCCACCAAGAATTTTATCTGTTTTTCCAAAAGGCGTTTCGATAGCGTCAAAAGCAACCGTTCCTACTATTAAAAGTTTGTTCATTATTTTGTCATTGCGAGATTTTGAAGCAATCTCTAATTAAAGGTGCAAAGATACATATAAGTAGTAAAGGTGCAAAGTTCTATTGTAAGAAAGTCAAAAGTTAAAACAACTTCTCATCATTCTTTTCATAAAAAGCATCAATAGATAAATTTGGCAATCCAGAAGCATAAACTGCCAATTCATCACATCGTTCATTTTGAGGATGATTGTTATGTCCTTTTATCCATTTAAAATCTACTTGATGTTTTCTGTAAATTTTTAAAAACCGAATCCATAAATCGGAATTTTTTCTGCCAGCAAACGCTTTCTTTTCCCATCCTAAAACCCATTTTTTCTCAACAGAATCTACAACATATTTAGAATCGGAAATTACTAAAACTGTCATATTTGGATTTTTTAACTTTTCTAACCCTACAATTACTGCCAACAATTCCATTCTATTGTTGGTTGTAAGTCGAAAACCTTCGTAGAATTCTTTTTTAAAATTTGTTCCAACCAATTCCATCACAACGCCATAACCTCCATTTCCTGGATTTCCTTTTGCTGCGCCATCTGTGTATATATGAACTTGGTGGGTTTTCATAGTAGTTACTTAGCTAATTCTATACTTTTTATCAATTTCTCAAATAGATAATTGTTGTCTTCTTTTTCAACTTCTTCAATAAAATTTAAAGAAATATAATATCCTTTTCTTAAAATGTAATAACTATTACTCTTAATTTCATATTCCTTTCCTTGATTTTTAAGTGTAAATTGAACTGAAAACTTAACAACATCGTTATTAGAAATTTGAATAATTATCGGATTATCAATAAATCTAAAGTTGGGTAATGTTTTTTTGGCACTTTCATTAGAATCTTGAACAGATTTCAGAAAATCTTTACTGTCTTTCGATTCATTTAAAATTGTTCTAATTTTTATTGTTGGAATAATGCCGCTGTATTTTTTGGAATCATATTTAGTGTAAGTTGAAATATTGATAGAAGAATTATTTTTCTTTAAAAGTTCCGCAAGTTGCTTGTCTGTTAGATCATAATTATCTAAATTTTTTAATATCTCATCGTTATTCACACAAATCCAATTGTTGGGAACATCCATTGAAAATCCTAACTTTTTTAATTCTAATCTCTCTTGAGCATAAAAATTTAAAACACCAAAAAAGAACAAAGCAACTAATAAATTTGATCTCATAATTTTTAAGTTAAAAGTTTTTCTATAACCTCAGAAAAATACAAATGTTCCAATTCAAGAACTTTTTGAGCTATTTCTTCGGCAGATTTACAGTTTTCTATATTTACTGGTTTTTGAAAAATAAATTCACCTTCGTCATAATTTTCATTAACATAATGTATTGTAATTCCGGTTTCTTTTTCATTATTGTCAAGAACAGCTTGATGAACGTTAAGTCCATACATACCTTTTCCGCCATAATTTGGCAATAATGCAGGATGAATATTAATTATTTTATTTGGAAATTGTTTAATAATATGTTCTGGAAATTTCCATAAAAAACCTGCTAGAACAATTAAGTCAGGTTTAATTAAATTTAATTTTTCTAGAACCTTTCCTTCGTTAAGCTCGTGTCTATTGAAAATTTCGGTTGGAATATTAAAATTCTTTGCTTTTTCTAATACTTTGGCATTAGGATTGTTAGTGAAGATTCCGAATACGTTAGCATGGTTTTTTTTATTGAAGTGTAATACAATTTTCTCGGCGTTAGAACCCGATCCAGAAGCAAATATTACTATCTTTTTCATTTATACTGTAATTTTTATTACGCAAAAAAAAGAATAATAAATGATAATAAATAATATAAATGAGGTCTTTGTAAAATAATTTTTTTAATTTCGTATTCACATTTATTAACTAAAGCGTGGTTTTAAAATAAAGTTTTTTATTTTTGCCAACAATTAAAATTTAAAATTAAAGATTATGTCAGACATTGCATCAAGAGTTAAAGCGATTATCGTAGACAAATTAGGCGTTGACGAAAACGAAGTTGTAACAGAAGCAAGCTTCACAAACGATTTAGGAGCAGATTCATTAGACACTGTTGAGCTTATCATGGAGTTCGAAAAAGAATTTGATATTCAAATTCCAGACGACCAAGCAGAAAACATTGCTACTGTAGGTCAAGCTATTTCTTACATCGAAGAAGCTAAAAAATAATAAAATAAAAAACCCGTATACTATAAATGTGTGCGGGTTTTTATTATTTTTTTAGATTTTCTAGAAAATTTAAACTATTTTTGATTGAATTTCAATCACACTATATTGAAATACCCTTGTCTCTTTAAGTTAATACTAAATAAAGAAATATGGGTATTATTTATTTAAACGATATTTAAAAAAAATTATATGCAATTAAAGCGAGTTGTTGTAACTGGTCTTGGAGCACTTACTCCTATTGGAAATTCCATCGAAGAATATTGGAATGCCTTAATAAGTGGTAAAAGTGGTGCTGCTCCAATAACATATTACGATACAGAAAAGCATAAAACTAAATTTGCTTGCGAAATTAAAAACTTCAATATCGAAGATTATATGGATCGTAAGGAATCACGAAGATTGGATAAATTTTCTCATTATGCCATTGCATCTAGTGACGAAGCTATAAAAGATGCAGGATTGACAAATGATAATGTAAATAAACAAAGAGTTGGTGTAATTTGGGGTGCAGGAATTGGTGGTTTAGAAACTTTTCAAGATGAAGTAATTTATTATGCAAAAGGCGATGGTACACCAAAATTTAATCCTTTTTTTATTCCTAAGATGATTGCCGATATTGCTCCTGCTCATATTTCTATGAGAAATGGTTATATGGGACCAAATTATACAACTGTTTCTGCTTGTGCATCATCTGCCAATGCAATGATTGATGCTTATAATTATATTAGATTAGGAATGTGTGATGTAATAATTACTGGCGGATCAGAAGCTGCAGTAACTATTGCAGGAATGGGTGGTTTTAATTCTATGCACGCATTATCAACTAGAAATGAAAGTCCAGAAACTGCTTCACGTCCATTTGATGCTACTCGTGATGGGTTTGTGCTTGGTGAAGGTTCTGGTGCAATTGTTCTTGAAGAATATGAACATGCCAAAGCTCGTGGTGCAAAAATTTATTGTGAAATTGGCGGTGGCGGAATGTCGTCTGATGCTTATCATTTAACTGCTCCACATCCTGAAGGAATTGGTGTGATTGCCGTTATGCAAAACACTTTGCGAGATGCAGGAATGACTCCAGAAATGGTTGACCACATCAACACTCATGGAACATCAACGCCACTTGGTGATGTTGCCGAATTGAAAGCAATTAGTCATGTTTTTGGCGCTCATGCTAAAAATATAAATATAAATTCAACTAAGTCTATGACTGGTCATTTGCTTGGCGCTGCTGGTGCAATTGAAGCTATTGCTGTTATTTTAGCAATGCAGCATGGTATTGTTCCGCCAACAATCAATCATACAACAGTTGATGAGAACATTGATCCTTCATTAAATTTAACTTTAAACAAACCTCAAAAAAGAGATATTAAAGTTGCCATGAGTAATACTTTTGGGTTTGGTGGACACAATGCTTGTGTGTTATTTAAAAAATTAGAAAACTAAGTTTTCATGCGATTACTTAAAAAAATATTTTTCAAAAGTTCCCAACTTAGTGAGGTTGGGAATTTTTTTGTAACTATCGAAAAAATTATTGGTTTCAAACCAATAACTTTAAGATACTACGAAAAAGCATTTACCCATCGTTCTTCAAACAAAACAGACGACAATGGAAACCCTATGAATTATGAACGATTAGAGTTTCTAGGAGATTCAATGTTAAGCTCTGTTATTGCAGCACATTTATACAATGAAGCTCCACTTGGCGATGAAGGATATTTAACCAAAATGCGTTCTAAAATTGTAAGTCGAGAACATTTGAATGAATTAGGTAGAGATTTAAATCTTATTGACTTAATAGAAAGTAAAGTTCCATCATCACATTTTGGCGAAAATATTCACGGAAATATTTTTGAAGCATTAGTTGGGGCTATTTTTCTTGATAAAGGATATGTTGGTTGTGAACAATTTATTCAGCGAAGAGTTATTATTCCTTATGTTAATATTGCTCGACTAGAAGGAAAGGTAATTAGTTATAAAAGCTTGGTGATTGAATGGTGCCAGAAAGAAAAAAAACAATTTTACTTTGATGTTTTTGATGATAATGGTAATGACGGTAAACATTATTTTGGTGTTAAATTAAGTATTGATGATAAAGTAATTGCAAAATCTAGAGCAACATCCAAAAAGAAAGCAGAAGAAATTGCGGCAAAACGAGCCTATTTTGCATTTCAAGAAAGAATTAACAAAATTTAATTCAAATTCATAAAAAACTATAACGTTTTCGTTTATAAAATTACGTTAATCTAACATTATCGTTGTGTTTTGTTTCTTATATATCATATATTTACATCTTATTTTGGCAATAAATGGCGCTTCATAAATTGTATATTGAAGAATTTGAGGAAGATGATTTTCATATAATCGCTATTCATACTTCATTAGAGGATTATCGACTAGCTTATTGTTTAAATCGTGATCTTGAAATTTGTTTGTCTAAAAACAAATCTGATATTCAGTTACAAGTTAAAGAAGGAAAAACTTCTTTTGCACGATTTACTTTTGAAGATGAAAAAAAACTCATTAATTGGGATTTAGTTCAAAATAAAAATGATGTTCTTGGAACAGAAAATATAGCCGCTCAAGATTTATTTTCTAATTCTAAAAATTCATTTTCATCTTCGGCTTACCTTTTGCCAGAATTTAAAAAAGTTGATTTTTTCTTAAAAATTGAAAACGCAGAAAACGAAATCAACTTGACCGAAATTGTTTCTAAAATAAACACTATCGACAGTATAAAAATGGTTTATAATGTTGATAAAAACAAAATAAAATCGAAAAATAATTTAATTTTTTAAAAAATGCCAACAAGAAAAAAGACTAAAATTGTAGCCACGTTAGGTCCAGCTTGTAGTTCAAAAGAAGTGATTAAAGACATGGTTGATGCCGGAGTAAATGTATTTAGAATCAATTTTTCGCATGCTGATTATGATGATGTAAAAGAACGAATAGATATTATTAGAGAACTGAATACAGAATATGGTTATACTACAGCTATACTAGCAGATTTACAAGGTCCAAAACTTAGAGTTGGTGTAATGAAAGAAGATGTAGTTGTAAGTCCTGGAGATATTATTACTTTTCAAACGGCCGAAGATATTCCTGGTACAGCTGAAAGAGTTTACATGAACTACAAAGAATTTCCAAGAGATGTTCAACCAGGTGAAAAAATCCTTCTTGATGATGGGAAATTAATGTTTGAAGCACTAGAAACTAACGGAACTACAGAAGTTGTTTGTAAAGTTATTCAAGGTGGACCATTAAAATCTAAAAAAGGAGTAAACCTGCCAAATACTAAAGTTTCACTGCCAGCACTTACACCCAAAGATATTAATGATGCTATTTTTGCAATTGAACAAAATGTAGATTGGATAGCACTTTCATTTGTGAGAACTCCAGCCGATTTAGTAGAATTGCAAGATTTAATTGCTAAACATTCTGATCATAAAATTCCAATAATTGCAAAAATTGAAAAACCAGAAGCGGTAGAAAATATTGATAAAATTGTGGCTTTCTGTGATGGATTGATGGTTGCTCGTGGCGATTTGGGAGTTGAAATTCCGGCGCATGAAGTTCCGTTAATTCAAAAAAAATTAATTCATAGAGCTAAAACAGCAAGAATTCCTGTAATTGTGGCAACACAAATGATGGAAACGATGATTACAAGTTTAACTCCAACTCGTGCCGAAGTAAATGACGTTGCCAACTCGGTAATGGATGGTGCAGATGCTGTAATGCTTTCTGGAGAAACTTCTGTTGGAAATTATCCTGTTCAAGTAATTGAAAAAATGACACAAATTATTGAAGCTGTAGAAGATTCACCATTAATTATTGTGCCACAAAATCCACCTCACGTTAGAACTAAACGTTTTATAACTAAATCTATATGTTATCATGCTGCAATTATGGCTAATGACATTAAAGCCAAAGCAATTTCTACATTAACTAATAGTGGATATACGGCTTTTCAAATTTCGGCTTGGCGACCATCGGCACATATTTTAGTTTATACATCTAATAAAAGAATTTTAACACAACTGAATTTACTTTGGGGTGTAAATGCTTTTTTCTATGATAAATTTGTAAGTACAGATGATACTGTAGAAGACATTAATCTTATTGCAAAAGAAAAAGGTTATGTAAAAAAAGGTGACGTTTTAATAAATCTAGCAGCAATGCCTGTTGTAGATAAAGGAATGGTAAACACTTTGAGAATTTCTGAAATAGAATAAATAAAACATAAATATTCAAAAAAAAGGATTACCTAAATAGTAAAATATTTTAGTAATTCTTTTTTTGGTTTAGAAAGAAAAAGTATATTTGAAAAACAAAAAATTATTTTAATTATGGAATCAAAAAATCCCTTTTTTAGAACAAAATCGTTTACAAAAACTACAGCTGCTGGTACAAATTCTTATGAAACTCGCGCAATCGATTATTCTGAGACCATGACAGTTTCTGGCACAATTAATAAAAGTTTTATACTATTATTGTTGTTGCTTTCTACAGCTTTAGGCACTTGGTTCTTGGCTTCTAGTGGTTACAACCCAATGATTTTAGTTATTGGTGGAGCAATAATTGGATTAATATTGGTTGTGGTTTCTTCTTTTAAACCTCATCTTTCTCCATATTTAGCTCCAGCTTATGCGCTTTTTGAAGGATTGTTTATTGGCGGAATTTCGGCTGTTTTCGAAGTTATGTATCCCGGAATTGTGATTCAAGCAGTTGGAGGAACATTTGTAACCTTTATAGTTTGTTTTGGATTATACAAATACAATATTGTAAAAGTTACCGAAAAATTTAAATCGGTTGTAATTGCTGCAACTATGGCAATTGCTGTTTATTATTTAATTACATGGTTACTAAACATGTTTACTGGTTATCAAGCAGTACATTATGGAAACTCTATGATGAGTATTGGAATTAGTGTTTTTGTGATTGTAATTGCAGCATTAAATTTATTTTTAGACTTTGACCAAATAGAAAAAGGTGCGCTAGAAAATAAACCAAAATATATGGAATGGTATGGCGCAATGGGATTAATGGTAACTTTGGTATGGTTGTATATTGAGTTTTTACGTCTTTTGTCTAAAATTTCTAGTAGAGATTAAACTTTTTATAAAATTATTATTTTTAAAGCTGTCTGAAAAGACGGCTTTTTTTTATTTAAAACTCAAACAATTCTTTAATAGGAATATTTAAAGCTATAGCAATAACTTTTACTGTAGATATTGTTGTATTTATTTCGCCTCTTTCTATTCTGCCAATTTGAGAAATAGGAACATCCGAAGAATAAGCAAGAACTTCTTGAGAGATACTTTTACTTGTTCTTATTCTTCTAAGGTTTTCTCCAAAACATTTTATAAACGCTATATCTTTTACATTATTCACATTGTAAAATTGAACATTGCAAGAAAAAAACATAAACGCATGTATGCGCTAATAATAAATTTTTATATATATTTACAATACTATAAACCTTAAACCAAAAGCTTATGAAACACTTCATTAAAAAGTTTACTCTTTTATCGTATTTTTGTTTGGCAACATTTTTGTACTATAGTTGCACACAGGAGAAAGAATACATAAATGAAAAAAATCGAATTAATTTTGATTTAAA
>NZ_JAYVFH010000247.1:0-51298 GCF_043773265.1 Flavobacterium sp.
AAAAGATTGTAACGAAAAGCAGGAAAATGGCTTAAAAACTATAACTACTGACTTGCTCTAAATTATATTTTAAGTAACGCTTTTCCATGTATTAATACATCAGGATTTATAAGTATTATACAAAAAACTCCCGATACAACTAAGAATTTTAGGATGTTGTGTAATTGTAAATATTGTATTTTATTGTTTGCCTTCCAAAGAAAAATGAGAAAGAATATCAGTATAATTAAACTTATGTAAAAATAGATATCCATAAAACCAACATCATAAATTTCAACCAAAAAGTAAACAGGAATAATTGTGAAAATAGTTAAGAATGTGATTGTTTTCTTTGCAAATACTTCTCCAAATTTTACAGGAATAGTTTGGTAATCGTTTGCAATGTCACCTTTAATGTTTTCTAAATCTTTGATTATTTCTCGTATAAGTATTAATAAAAATAAAAATGTAGCATGCGCGAAAATTTGTGGATACAGATTTTTATAGTATAATAGAATTGCAAAAAAAGGTAATACTGCTAAAAGCGATGCTGTTAAATTACCAATTATAGGATATTTTTTTAATTTATGTGAGTAAAACCAAATCATAAAAATATAGACTGAAAAGAATAAAACTGCTCTAATAGATACAAAAAAAGCTATTAATGCTACTGCAAAATTAACAGTAAAATAAACTTGTAATTTTGTTTTTTGGCTAACCAATCTATCTATTCTCGACTTATTTGGACGATTGATTAAATCTTTTTTGCTGTCGTAAAAATTGTTAATGATATAACCAGAAGCTATTGTTAAACTCGAAGCGACAACAATAATAAAAAGATTAAAATCTAGCAAAACAGATAGGGCACCTTTTTCGGGTGCTAAAATAAAAATAGCCGATAAATATTGTGCTAATGCAATTATTGGAATATTATAACCACGAATTACAGAAAACATACTTAAGGTTTTCAATAAATTAAGTTTGGCTTCTCTGCTAAGCATTTTTATATAAATTAGAAATTATAAACTACTTCTAACTTATAATCTTTTAAAGATTTTTTTGCTTTTTCTAAATCTTCTGTAAAACCTAGAATATATCCGCCACCACCAGAACCACAAAGTTTTAAGTAATAATCGTTAGTGTCAATTCCTTTTTGCCAAATTCCATGAAATTTTTCAGGAATCATGGGTTTAAAATTGTTAAGAACTACTTTAGAAAGTTTTTTTGTGTTAGAAAACAATGACTTTAAGTCGCCACCAAGAAAATTTTCTACACATGCATCTGTATGTTTTACAAATTGATTTTTTAACATAGTACGAAAACCTTGATCTTTCAAATTTTCCATAAAAATTGAAACCATTGGAGCCGTTTCGCCCACAATTCCAGAATCTAATAGAAATACAGCACCTTTACCATTTGTGCTTTGAGTTGGAATTCCTGTAGCTTCAATATTGTCTTTGGAATTTATTAAAATAGGTATACTTAAATAACTATTTAATGGATCTAAACCTGAACTTTTTCCATGAAAAAAAGACTCCATTTGTGAGAAAATGTTTTTAAGCTGTAATAATTTTTCTCTTGTTAAATTTTCTAAAACTGTTATTTTATTATCAGCATATTTGTCATAAATAGCAGCAACTAACGCACCACTACTACCAACTCCATATCCTTGAGGAATACTTGAGTCAAAATACATTCCTCGTTCAACATCCGTTTTTAAAACCTCAAGATTAAAAGTAATTAAATCAGATTGTTCCTTTTGTAATTGCTCTAAATAAACAACAAATCTTCTTAAGCTTGCATTAGATTTTATAGCTTCTTCTGAAGGATTTTCTTCCACTTTCAAAGCGCCATTATAAAAATTATATGGAATTGATAAACCTTTAGAATCTTTAATGATTCCGTATTCTCCAAAGAGAAGTATTTTTGAATAAAATAATGGTCCTTTCATATTCTGATTTGAGGTAATGTTAAATTAATTTCTGACTTCCAAAACCAATTTCATCACAAATATACTGACCATTTTGACAATAGCCAACTAATTCGTCCTTAATAAATTGCAAAGTTTCAACTCTAACGTTTTCGGGATATAAAACATGAACATTTGCACCAGCATCTAAAGTAAAACATACAGGAATTTTTGTTTCGTTTCTAAATTTCCAAATTTTATTGATAATTTCTAAAGTATTAGGTTTTATCAAAATAAAATAAGGCATTGATGTCATCATCATAGCATGCAAAGTTAATGCTTCACTTTCTACAATTTTTATAAAATCTTCTAAATTCCCATTCGTTAAAACGCCTTTTATTGTAGATAAATTGTGATACGCCTGTGAAAAACGTTTTTCTGCAAACGGATGATTGTGCATTAAATCATGGCCAACTGTGCTAGAAACTTGTTTTTCTCCTTTATCTACAAGTAAAATAGTATCTTGATAATGATTAAAATTTGAATGAATGTTAGATGAAAAATCAATACCAAATAAATCAGAACTCTCTTTGATTTCCTCATGTTCACCCCAAACAACAACACTTCCTTTAATGCTTCTACAAGCGCTTCCAGAACCTAATCTTGCCAAAAATGATGCTTTTTCATAAAAAAAATCATCAGATATTTCTGGAGTTAAAAGTTTTTCTAAACTCATTATGTTCATTGCCAATGCAGCCATTCCAGAAGCAGAAGATGCTATTCCTGAACTGTGAGGAAAAGTATTCTTAGTATCAATTGTAAAATGATAGTTTTTTATATAAGGACAATATTTTTCAATGCGTTCTAAAAATTTTGAAATTTTTGGTTTAAAATCTTCTTTTGGTTTTCCTTCAAATAATAGATCAAATGAAAACTCTGTAGAATTAAATTTCTTTTCAAACAACAATTTTGTAATTGTTTTACAATTGTTTAACGTAAAACTTATTGACGGATTGGCAGGAATTAGATTATCCTTTTTACCCCAATATTTAACTAAAGCTATGTTGCTTGGTGAACTCCATTCAAAGTTTCCTTTTTCTATAAGTTGATAATTTGGGTTTATAATAAATTCCTTTTCAAAAATCATGTTTAAAAATTTAATAACAAAGATACTTATTTTGCAAAAACTAAACCGTCTTGTTTACTATATTTGTATAAAATTTAAACAAAATGCAAAGAATATTAAGAATAGTTTTAGTTGTAACCACTTGTTTGGTTATTGGTTATTTATCAGGAACTGTTACTAGAGAAAGTATTTTAACATGGTATCCTACAATTATTAAGCCATTTTTTAACCCTCCAAATTGGATTTTTGCTCCAGTTTGGACTGTTTTGTACATAATGATGGGTGTTTCTGGAGGAATGATTTGGAATAGATTAGAGTCTGATAATGAAAATGTAAAAAAAGCATTCTTGTTTTTTATTCTTCAACTAGGATTAAATGCACTATGGTCTTATTTGTTTTTTGGACTTCATAATCCACTTCTAGCTTTAATTGAAATTATTTTATTATGGTTAATTATTTTTGAAACCTATATTCAATTCAAGAAAATTGATAAAATTGCTGGATTTTTATTTATTCCATATCTAGCATGGGTGAGTTTTGCAACTCTTTTAAATGCTAGTATTTATTGGTTAAACAAATAAAAAAAAGCTTTCGTAATGTAACGAAAGCTTTTATTATTATTATCTAGCTATATAAACCCAACCTGTTTTAGTTGTTCCATCAGATTGCTCTGCGGTATAAAAATAAGTTCCGTCTGGAAGTTCATCTCCATTTGAAGTTGTTCCTTTCCATTGATTTGTATAATTTGAAAAGCTATTAATTTTCATTCCATATCTGTTGAATAATTCTAGTTTTACAACATTACATCCATTTAAATTGAAAGTATCATTTAGTCCATCACCATTTGGAGAAATTCCATTTGGAAACATACAATTTGAAATAATTGTAACAGACTCTTCATATTCACATCCATTAGCATCTCTAACTGTTACTATATAATTTCCTGGTGCTAAGTTAGTATAATTAACATTACTAGTAAATGTTCCTCCATTTATACTATATAAATAGGGACTTAATCCGCTTGTAACGCCATTTATTATAATTGAACCTTGTGATGTTTGATTGAATACATCACTTGTTGAAATGTCTAAATCAGTAGGAGTTGGATTAACCACTACTGTTAAACTAACACTAGTAACACATTGACCAATTCCTGGTGTAAATATATAAGTTCCAGTTGTTGTATTACTAACTAATGGTGGCAACCAAGTTCCACTATATCCATTGTTAGATGTTAATGGTAAAATTGGACTTATAGAATTACTACATATTGGAGCAATTGGCGTAAATGTTGGTATATCATTCGGAATAACAGTTATAGAAAGTGTTGTTCCTAATGCACATTGACCAGCATTTGGGGTAAATGTATAAGTTCCTGATATGGTATTGCTAACTAATGAATTCCATGTTCCTGAAACTCCATTTGTAGAAGTTGTTGGTAATATTGGTGCAGTTGCATTTTCACAAATTGGAGCTATAGCATTGAATGTTGGAGTTATATTTGGATTTACCACAACGGTTAATGTAGTTGTTATAGCACATTGTCCAGCATTTGGAGTAAATGTATAAGTTCCTGTTGTAGTATTACTTACAGTCGAATTCCAAGTTCCTAAAATTCCATTAGTCGATATTGTTGGTAATGTTGGTACAGTACCATTTTCACAGATTGGATTAATTACTGTAAATGTTGGAGTAATTGTATCTACAATAATTGTTATTGTTATAGTTGTCGCACATTGACCATTATCAGGATTAAAAGTATAACTTCCAGTTGTTGTATTACTTACAGTTGCAGGATTCCATACTCCTGTAATACCATTATTTGAAGTTGTTGGTAAAATTGGAGAAGTTGAACCATAACAAATATTAGGTATTGTATTAAATGTTGGAGTTATAGTATTAATGTTCACAGTTAATGAAGCAGTTGTTGCACATTGATTTAAATCTGGTGTAAAGGTGTATGTTCCAGCATTTACATTACTAACTAAAGCAGGATTCCAAGTTCCAGTAATTCCATTATTTGAAATTGTTGGTAATGTTGGAGCAGTTGAACCAAAACACACATCTGGAATTGCTGTAAATGTTGGTGTTATTGTATTTACATTTATTATTAATGAAGTTGTAACTGCACACTCACCAACATTTGGCGTAAATGTATAAGTTGCAGAAGCAGTATTACTAACAGTTGCAGGATTCCAAGTTCCAGAAATTCCATTATTAGAAATAGTTGGCAATGTTGGAGCAGTTGAACCATAACACACATCTGGAACTGCATCAAATGTTGGAGTTACATTTGGAGTTACAGTTATATTTAAAGTTACTGTTGTAGCACATTGATTTGCATCAGGAGTAAAAGTATAAGTTCCAGAAGTTGTATTACTAACCGTTGCAGGATTCCAAGTTCCAATGATTCCATTATTAGAAGTAGTTTGTAATGTTGGAGCAGTTGCGTTTTCGCAAATTGCAGCAATTGTATTAAAAGTAGGATTAATTACATTTATATTAATCGTTAATGTTGCAGTTGTAGCACATTGACCAGCATTTGGAGTGAATGTATATGTTCCTGCAGTTGTATTGCTTACAGTTGCAGGATTCCAAGTTCCAATTATTCCATTATTAGAATTAGTTGGCAAAGTTGGAGCAGTTGAACCATAACAAACATCAGCTATTGCAGTAAAAGTTGGTGTTATTATTGGGTTTACAACTATATTTAATGTTGTTGTTATTGCACATTGATTTGCGTCTGGAGTAAAATTATAGGTTCCAGAAGTAGTATTATTTATAGTTGCAGGATTCCAAGTTCCAGTGATTCCATTATTAGATGTTGTAGCTAAAATTGGTGAAGTTGCATTTTCACAAATTGGTGCAATTGTATCAAATGTTGGAGTAACAGCATTTACATTAATAGATAATGTTGTAGTGATTGCACACTGTCCAGCAGTTGGCGTAAAAGTATAAATTCCAGAAGCTGTACTACTAACTGTTGCAGGATTCCAAGTTCCAGTAATTCCATTATTTGAAATTGTTGGTAATGTTGGAGGAGTTGAATTATAACAAACATCTGCAATTGCAGTAAATGTTGGTGTTATTGTATTTACAATTACATTTAAAGTTGCAGTTGTAGCACATTGTCCAATATTTGGAGTAAATGTATAAGTTGCAGAAGCAGTATTACTAACCGTCGCAGGATTCCAAGTTCCAGTAATTCCGTTATTTGAAGTAGTTGGCAATGTTGGAGCAGTTGAACCATAACACACATCTGGAACTGCATCAAATGTTGGAGTTACATTTGGAGTTACAGTTATATTTAAAGTTACAGTCGTAGCACATTGATTTGCATCAGGAGTAAAAGTATAAGTTCCAGAAGTTGTATTATTAACCGTTGCAGGATTCCAAGTTCCAGTGATTCCATTATTAGAAGTTGTTTGTAAGATTGGGACAGATGCATCTCCACAAATTGGTGTAATTGTATTAAATGTTGGAGTTATTGTAGTTACATTAATAGTTATATTTACAATTGGTGCACATTGCCCAGCAGTTGGTGTAAATGTATAGGTTCCGGAAATTGTATTGCTAACAGTTGCAGGATTCCATGTTCCAGTAATTCCATTATTAGATGTTGATTGTAAAATTGGTGCAGTTGAACCATAACAAACATTGGCAATTGCATTGAAAGTTGGCGTTACTGTTGTAACACTAACAGATATTGTTAAAATCGGTGCACATTGATTTGCATTTGGAGTAAAAGTATAAGTTCCAGACGATGTGTTGCTAATTGTAGATGGATTCCAAGTTCCAGTAATTCCATTGTTTGAAATTGTTGATAATGTTGGCACAGAAGAACCATAACAAATTGGATTAATTGGGTCGAATATTGGATTTATTATTATAACTGTTACATTTAAAGTAGCTGTTGTAGCACATTGTCCTGGAGTTGGGGTAAAAGTGTAGGTTGCAGAAGCTGTATTACTAACTGTTGCTGGATTCCAAGTTCCAGTAATTCCGTTATTAGAAGTAGTTGGCAATGTTGGAGCTGTAGTTCCATAACAAACATTAGGTACAGAATCAAAAGTTGGAGTGATATTAGGAGTTACAGTAACATTTAAAGTTGTAATTGTAGCGCATTGTCCTGTAGTTGGAGTAAAAGTATAGGTTCCAGAAGTTGTATTACTAACAGTTGCAGGATTCCAGGTTCCAGTAAATCCATTGATAGAAGTTGTTGGTAAAACTGGAGCAACAGTTCCTGAACAAAAAGGAGGAATATCATTAAATGTTGGTGTTTCATTTGGAATTACAACTACAGAAATTGTTGCAGTTGTTGAACATTGATTTGCATTTGGAGTAAAAGTATAAGTTCCAGAAATTGTATTACTAACTGTAGCAGGATTCCAAGTTCCAGTAATTCCATTGTTTGATGTTGTTTGTAATGTTGGAGCAGTTTGTCCTTGGCAAAAAGGAGTAATAGTATCAAAAGTTGGAGTAATATTAGGATTAACAGTTACATTAATAGTTATTGGTAATGCACATTGTCCTGCATCAGGAGTAAAATCATAAGTTCCTGAAGTTGTATTGCTAACAGTTGCTGGATTCCAAGTACCAGTAATTCCATTGTTAGAAGTTGTATTTAATAGTGGTGCACTATCTCCTTCACAAATAGTAGTAATTATTGTAAATGTTGGAGAGATATTTGGCGTTATTGTTACATTTATTGTTGTAACAATTGCACATTGTCCAGCATCTGGAGTAAATGTATATGATGCAGAAATTGTATTGCTTATTGTTGATGGATTCCAAGTTCCAGTAATTCCATTATTAGAAGTTGAGTTTAAAATTGGAGCTGTTTCCCCAGAGCAAATAGGTGTAATTGTATCAAACACTGGTGTAATTATGTCAACAATAACATTTATTGATGTTGTTGTGGCACATTGTCCAGGATTTGGAGTAAAAGTATAGGTTCCAGAAACTGTATTACTAACTGTTACAGGATTCCAAGTTCCTGTAATTCCATTTGTTGATGTAGTTGGTAAAATGGGTGAAACTGATTGATAACAAACATTCGGAATAGGATCAAATGTTGGTGTAATATTTGGGTTTACAATTACATTTAATGTTGCTGTTAAAGCACATACTCCAAGTGATGGCGTAAAAGTATAAGTTCCAGAAACTGTATTGCTAACTAAAGCAGGATTCCAAGTTCCAGTAATTCCATTTGTAGAACTGGTAGGTAACGTTGGAGCAAGTCCATTTTCGCATATTGGAGTAACTGGATCAAAAGTTGGAATTACATTTGGCGTAACAGTTATTGAAATAGTTAAATTTGTGGCACAAGTTCCAGGTGTATGTGTAAAAATATAATTTCCTGAAGTAGTGTTACTAACTGTTGATGGGTTCCAAGTACCAGTTACACCATTGTTTGATGTTGTTGGTAAAATTGGAGCAGTAGCATTTTCACAAATTGATGATGGAAGTGTAAAAGTTGGATTTACAATTGGTGTAATTGTTATAGTAATTGTCTTTGTCGTGGCACATTGACCGCCGTTTGGTGTAAAAACGTAAGTTCCGTCTGCTATATTACTAACTATTGATGGACTCCAAGTTCCAACAACACCATTGTTAGATGTAGTATTTAATATTGGTAATGCTGAGCCATAACAAATTGATGCAGGTAAACTAAAAACAGGAATAACATTGTTTACAACAAAAATTGTTTGAATAAAAACTTCGGCACATTGACCAGCATTAGGTGTAAAAGTATAAAAGAAAACACCAACGGTTGTGTTATTTACTGTGGCTGGATTCCAAGTTCCAGTAATTCCGTTAGATGATAAATTTGGCAAAAAAGGTGGCGTTCCAAATCTACACAATCCAGGATTTAATCCTTCAAACTCTGGAACGATTTTATCATTAACAGTTAATGTTTGTGTACTTTGCATTGAAGAAACTGCGCCACAAGCATCAGTAACAATTAAAGAATATATTCCAGCAGATGCTAAAGTTGCAACAAAAGTTGGATTTTCAACATTTGATGTATATCCATTTGGTCCAGTCCAAGAATAAGTATAAGGTAAAACACCATTAGCAGGATTAGCCGTAAGTATAACATTAGAATCTTCACAAACATTAGTTGATGAAATAGTTGGACTACATGTTGGATTGGATATCGTGAAATTTGCTTTAAAATTTGCGCCAGCATTATTAATGTTTCTAGTAGTTTCACAAGTTGCTGGTGAGGTGTCAGATCCAGTTAAATCAAAATATATTTCTATAATATAATTACCAGGCAATAAACTGCTAATAAAATTATCAGTTACTGTATAATTTTTCCATTTCTGATCGTTAATAGAACATGGACCAAAACCATCATTAAAAACATTTGTTGTTATATTACAATCAGACACATTTGAAAGAGAAATTGCAGTAAAACTTCCAGATGGAGTTGAACTTACAGGATATACTCTCCAATATAATTTTGTACTACAAACATTGCTTGTAACTGTTTTCCATGTTTTAACTTCTGCTCCAGTAATTCTTGCACAAGTTGAATTCTGACCAAAAACCCCCAAATTTATTCCATCAAAAGATTGCGCGCCAACATTTGGATTTATTTGATTAACTCCAGTGCCAGTCGTGTTGTAAATGGTATTGTTGATTTTTACTCCACTTGCAAAGGCGTCAAAGCCCTGAGATTGAGCTAGTAAAGAAAATAATAATAATCCAAAAATGTAAATATTTTTCATAATAAGTTTGTATTGTAAAAATAATGTATTTAAACAAAAGCTGTGTAAGTCGGTATAGATTTGTGGGCACAAAACGATTGCAAATTAAACCAAAAAACCATGAATTTTTTGCCGATAAAATAAAGTAATCAAGAAAGTTTTTAACAATTTGATTTGTTTTTTTAACAAAAAAAATCCCAATCAATATTTTATTAATTGGGATTTAAATAAGAATGAAATTAATTCTATTTAATCACTAATTTTTTAACTTGTTTCAAGTTATTTTCACTGGTGACTTCAACCATATATACTCCTTTTGAAAGGTCAGATGTATTAATATTTGCTAGATTTGAAGTAAAAGAATGTAATGTTTTAACAACCTTGCCAAGAACATCAAACAATTTTATCCCTTTAATATTTTCTGAATTGTTTTGTAAACTAATTTGAACAAAACCATTTGCAGGATTAGGATACAATAAGAAACTTCCAGATTCAAATGCTAGATTGTTTAAAGTTGTTACAAATTCAGAATTAAAAGTATTAGTTACAATAGCAGGATTTGTATCAAAATATATTGAAGCTGTATTTGGTATAATATCTCCAATTGCAAAGCCAGGTTTTAATTTAATTTTGAAGAAAATATATCCTCTACTTAATTCTGCATTGGCAATTGCTGGTGGCAAATTGATATATTCAAATTTCCAAATTATTTGATTATCTACCCTTTCCATTACATAGTCATGACTTGCACTAATCATTCTTATACTAGTTTCATCTAATTTAGCATCTAGTATATCTTCAACGCTAACAGTTAATGCATTTGCAGTTCCTTCGTTTTGAAAATTAATAGTGTAATATAAATAATCACCTTCGGCAAACTGATTAAATTGTATTTTATCTCCATGTGATTCAGATTTATCATTTGGATCATATGAAGCAACAACAATTTGAGAATTTACGAACGAGTTGTTTGACAAATTAATATCTCCTGATGGCGCAGAAATAGTAGCATTATTTGTTAAAATGTTATTGATGTTCACTGTAGGAATTGAAGGAACACTCATAGTAACATTAAAACTTCGAGTTTCATATGGATTTAAATTTGTAAAATCATAACTAAATCCAGTTGAATTATTTACTATACCAGTTTGCGAAACAGAAGTAATTGTTGTCAAAGGATCTTTAGTGAAAGTTACTGTGCCTGATGCTGTAGCAATACCAAGATTTCTATAAATAACTTTATTTGTATAACTAAATCCAGGTCTTGGCTGTGTTAATGGAACTATAGAAACAGTAACATCATTAAATCCGTTTGTTAATACTATAGGAAAATATATGGTTTGAGTTCCACTACCTAATGCAATGTTTATGTCGTTATAATTAGTAGATGATGCACTAAAATAGGGTGCGTATTCAGAATTTATTTGAAAACTAAAATCATAAGTATTACTAGAATTAGAATCATAAACTGTATAGCTTCCAAAAGGTGACGAAACGTTAGTTATATCTCCAGTATTATTTTGTTGTGAAACAAAAGAGCCATAAGTAAAATTAACTTCTCCAGAATCTTGAACTCCATTGGTATTTAAATCTATGAAGGCAATTAAATCTATTTTATCTGCACATTGTGGTGGTCCAGAAGTAAAACTTCCAGCTTTAATAAATACAGCTGAGTCAAATGCAGAATCACTTCTATCTGCAACAACTAGTTTAATGTGATAAGGATGATTTGGTAAAATAACTGATGATGCTGTCATTTCAACTGTTTGACCATTAAAATTAGTTGCCGAAGAATAATTTAAACCTCCAGTAAAATAAGTACCAAAGAAATCTGGATTTACCGATGAGCAACTAGTATTAAAAGCTTCATCTCTAATTGTAACTACAGAAATTGGAGCAACAGTTCCTGGAACTACAGCTAAATTAGTTGTAACTCCAGTTTCAATATCAGTAAGTAAAAAAGCAAATGCATCAGAATAAGTGCATTGAAACGCTCCATATTCATCTGATGCAAATAAGAAATTAAAACTCATAAATTCATTTAAACTTGTAAAGTCAAATTCTAATTTTGTAGCGTTTTGAGAATTCATCGCAGAGCCAGTTCCGGCCAATACAATAGATTCTAGTTGAGTATCTCCAAGCCATGATGAATTTCCATCACTTAATATTGATGAGTTTGGGCCAGGAACATTTGCAACACTACCAGTTGATAATACAATTCCAGATGTTAAAGGAAACGTTGGATTTGTATTTGTAAAATAACCAATTCCATTTGTTGTAGTGCCAAAATTTGTTCCAGTACTAGATGTTACATTTGAAATAGTAATACAAGGATTGTTTACTAATACATTAGAAACTAATTGTGAATTTGTATAAGTTGTAGAATTAGTAACTAATGGAGGTAAAGCAACATAAGGAGTAAAAGCATACGGAACTGACCAATTACTTATATAACCAACTCCACAAATTGCCCTTACATAAAATTGATAATTTGTTCCTAAAATTAATCCAGTTGCTGTATAATTATTTACATTAACAAATGTTCCAACCGTTGTACTAGTTGGAGCAACTGAACCCGCAGTTAAAACTAGTACTTCCCACTGAGTTGAAACTCCTGCTGACCATGCTAAAACTGCGCTAGAATCAGTAACACTATTTGTTGTAATTGATGTTGGAGTTACACAAGATGATGTAGTGAATGTAGAAATAGTAGACCAATTGCTAAAACTTGAAGCAGAACATATTGATCTAACAAAAACACTATATGTTGTACTTGATGTTAATCCAGTTATTAAATATGGATTAGTAGAAGTTAATATTCCAGTTGAAGCTGATGTTGGAGCAAGCATGGATGATGGCTGAACAATAATTTCCCATTGTGATGAAGTATTATTTTCTGTCCAACTAACAGTAGCGCTGTTATAAGTTGTATTCGAAATAACAACATTTGTTGGTTTATAACAAAATGTAAAATTTCCACAAATTACATCAGCAACCCAACCTGGTTTGTTTACAGAGGCATCACTTCTAAATCTAAAGGTTAAACATCCATTAGTACTTGTTGAAGTAAAAACTTCCGGAATATTTGTGCCCCAATAAGCTCCAGCTAATCCACCTGGAACACTTCCAGCAGGATTTAAACTCGAAATTTGTGGTGCTGTAATTGAATTTCCATCATAAACATATAATCCATCCCAATTTGTTTCGGTATCAAATGAATTGAAAACAACATTTACTACTTCACCAGCAATTGTTGGACAAATCACATAAGTATTGTCTGAACCACTTGCATAATTCGAATTTGCACCACCATTATCAATAAATTGTTCGCCACATATAGGATTTACTATTGGTAATGATGTTGTTGTTATAGATAATCCAACTGACCAAGCACTTAATTCGGTTGATGCAGTATTACATAATGACCTAACATATAATTTATAACATGTTAATGGATTCAAACTATTTATACTAACTGAATTTGAGGTTGTAACAGAACCAGTAGTTGTAGCTGTTGGTGCAATTGCTGTACATGGCAAAACTAAATATTCCCATGATGTTGCTGAACCAATTTCTGTCCAGGCAAAATTTACAGAGTTTGATGTAAGTGTATTTGAAGTTAATGTTGTTGGAGTTGGACACAATATTAATGTAGTTGCGGTTGTAATATTTGACCATAAACTAACATCAGTTGCAGAGCATAAAGATCTAACAAAGAAATTATAACAAGTAGCAGAATTTAATCCGGTAATTACATATGGATTTGCAGTAGTAATTGTTCCAACTGATGTTGCTGTAGGAACACTTCCGCATGGTAAAGCAATTACTTCCCATTGATTTGCATTTCCAGTTTCTAACCATCCAATTACAACAGAGTTTGATGTAATGTTTGATAAATTTACAGATAATGGTTTAGGACAAGTTGTTGCTGCAGCACAAGTTATGTTTGCAATCCAACCAGCTTGATTTACGGAACCATCAGAAGTAAATACAAATGTTAAACAACCACTAGAATTACTTGCAGTATAAGCCGAAGGCAAAACACTTCCAGTTAAATTAGCAATTAATGGAGCTGTTGCTGATGTTCCATCATAAATTTTTAATCTATCAAAATTAGTTTCTAATGCAAATGAAGTAAAAGTAACAGTAACATATTCTCCAGGATTATTAGGACAAATAGTTGTAGTAACGTTTGAGAAATTAGCATAATTAGCATTTGGTCCAGCAGCATCAGTAAAAGTCCCACCACAAACAGGTGTAGATTGAGCAGATGTAACTATTGTTGCAAAAAATAAAGCAAATAAAGTTAATAGTAATTGTTTTTTCATGTTTGGTTTGATTTATAGAGCTCCAAATATAATTGATTTTTAGTTACTTGCGCAAGAAAAATAGTATTATTTTCACTAAACAGCTTTAGCCACAATAAAACCGCTAGTCCAAGCATTCTGAAAATTAAAACCGCCAGTTATAGCATCAATATTTACAATTTCGCCTGCAAAAAATAAATTTTCGTGTAATTTGCTTTCCATAGTTTTAAAATTTATTTCTTTTAAATCTATTCCGCCAGCAGTTACAAATTCTTCTTTAAATGTGCTTTTTCCGTTAACTTGAAATTCGCCATTTGTGAGTTGATTGGCTAAATTTACAAGCTGATTTTTGGTTAAATCTGCCCATTTTGTTTCGAATTCAATAGTTGAAGCCAAAACCAAACTTTCCCACAACCTATTAGGAAATTCAAAAGGTGACTTCTTTGAAACTGCTTTTTTAGAATGTTCTTGTTTGAGTTCTTTAAGTTTTTCAAGAGTTTCCTCAAATGTTAAATCGTTTAACCAATTAACTTGCAAGGTAAATTGATACTTTTTTTCTGCCAAAATTCTTGCACCCCAAGCCGAAAGCCGTAAAATTCCTGGGCCAGACATTCCCCAATGTGTTATCAATAATGGTCCGGAAGATTCCAATTTAGTATTTTTTACTTTTACAGATGCAAATGCCGATAATCCCATTAAATCTTTGATGCGATTGTCCTTTATATTAAAGGTGAAAAGTGATGGAACAGCTTCAATAATGGTATGTCCAATATTAGATAACATTTCCCAAATTTTTGGATTACTTCCTGTGGTTAGAATTAATTTTTGACAAGCAAAATTTTCTGAATTGGTTTCCACTTTCCAATAATTTCCTTCTAAAGTTTCAGATTTAAAAAGAGATTGCACACTTTGATTTATTAAAATATCGATGCCAAGTTTCTTTGCAGCATCTTGAAAACAATCTATAATAGTTTGCGATGAATCAGATATTGGAAACATTCTGCCATCATCTTCAATTTTGAGTTCAACTCCTTTTTTTTCAAACCAATCTATAGTATCGCCAGAACAAAATTGATGAAATGGACCACGCAATTCTTTTTCTCCTCGAGGATAAAACTTCACTAAATCATTTGGAATAAAACAGGCGTGAGTAACATTGCATCGTCCGCCACCAGAAATTCTAACTTTTGTTAAAACTTCTTTTCCGCGTTCGAGAATGGCAACTTTTAATTTCGAATTTTTCTCAACTATATTTATTGCTGTAAAAAAACCTGCTGCGCCAGCACCAACTATGATTATATCGTATTTTGAATTCATTAGTTTTTTTAACCATTAAGTAAAACTCTGTTTTTTGTCATTTCGACGAAGGAGAAATCACATACCCTTGATAATTTGATGAGATTTTTCCTTCGTCAAAATGACAAACGTAAATTTAAATCTTATCAGGAAAATCAGAAATTATTCCGTCTACATTTAAAGATTTTACAAAGGTAATGTCTTCGGATGAATTTACTGTCCAAGGAAAAATTTTAAATCCGTTTTCGTGAATGAGTTTCACATTTCCAACATTTAATAACTTGAAATACGGATTTATAGAATGAGCTTTTATTTTTTTAGCGAATAGCAATGCTTCTTCGACAGAATATTCGGTTAATATGCCGAGTTGCAATTTTGGTTTTACCTTTGAAATATCTTTCAAAATTGTCCATTCAAAACTTGAAATCTGAAATAAATTCTTGTTCCAATTCTTTTCTGTAATGTACTTTTGAATTAATTCTACAACAAATTTTGTTGCTTTGTTATCTTTGATTTCAATATTTACAAAGCATTTTTTATCAATCAAATCAAAAACTTTTTCTAAAGTTGGAATGTTTAATTTATTTAATTCAGATGAGGTAAAATCGTTTACATAACCTTTTTTCGAAGTAGTTTTATCGATAGTTTCATCGTGAATTACCATTACTTTTCCATCAGATGACAAATGAACATCGAGTTCAATACCATCAACTTTTAAATCAAGTGCTTTTTCAAATGATGCTAATGTATTTTCGGCAACATATCCTTTGGCACCACGATGACCTATTTTTAAGATTTTATTCATTTTTAAACCATCAAGAATTTGAATTTTTTAATTTTCAATTTTTCTCCAACAATAAAATTCCAAATTCACTATCAATTGAAACTTTTCCATCAACTACAATTGCAGTTTTCCCTGAGTAAGCATCTTTAATAGTAGTTCCATTTTTAAATAAATTTTCAACAGAAATTTCTTTTTTTCCAAGAGGTAAATCCAAGCCAACAACTACAACATCATTATAATTGTCTTTTGAATAAATTCGTCCAAAAACATATTGATTTCCTAAAGAAATTTGTTTGTGAATTCCTGCTCCAATTGCTAGATGATTGCGTCTAAATTGACCTAATTTTTGATAATGATTTAATAATTTAAAAGTCATTTTGTTGGTTTTCAAATCATCCCAATTCATAAAAGAACGCAATGTAGCATCGCCTTGGGTGTCTTCTATTTCAAGTGAACGAGCCAATTCATCACCATAATAAACTTGCGAAATTCCTGGTGTAAGCAATAATTTTGTTCCTGCTTCAAATGTTTTTTCGCGTTTTTTATCAAACGGATAACCATCATCGTGAGAAGTGGTGTAATTCATAACCGTTTTTCCTTTTAAATCAGATTGCAAAATATCTGAATATTTAGAAAATAATAGTTCATAATTCATTTTAGCTTCATTTCTAAAATCGAAATTGATTAAAGCTGTAAAACCATTATCAAAATAATTTACTTTTTTATCTCCAAAATCATAAAGTAATTTGTTGCCAATATTATATCCGTAAACTTCTCCAACAGTAAAAAATGGATTATCATCTAACACTTTTTTTGGATTTTTCTGTTTAAAATCTGTAAAAGCTAAATCGCAAACATTTTTAAATTCTTTCCATACATTTTCGGTGGTATGCTTTGCAGTATCAACTCGATAACCATCAATTCCATAATCAGAAATATAATCAGAAAGCCATTTCATTATATAAAATCGTGGAGCTCTTGGATAACCAGTTTTTTTAAAAAACGTGTCTAATTCTTTTAGTTCTTCATCGTAACGACCTTCTTTTTTCCATTTTTCGATTAAAAAAGTTGGTAATTCTACAGCTTCATTACTTTCGGTTTTTACATCAGGAAGATTTTCAACCAAGGTACAATTGATGTATGTATCATACGATTTATAATTGCATTTTGGTGAAGTGCGAACCCAATCATTTGGATAAACCGAATCTTCAGTAGTAACTGGTCCAGTGTGATTGATAACTGCATCAAGCATAATTCTAATGCCTTTTGCGTGTGCTTTTGCAACTAATTCTGCCAAATCTTTTTTGGTTCCAAAACTTGGATCTAACGCACTCCAATCTCGTGTCCAATATCCATGAAAACCATAAGAAAATCCAGTTCCTTCATCAACGCCATCGTGAATTTGCTCTACAACTGGTGTCATCCAAAGTACATTTATTCCTAAATTTTCAAAATATCCTTCGTCAAGTTTTTGAATAATTCCACGAATATCGCCACCTTCAAAACCACGTAATTTTCCTGTTGGTTTGTTGCGATTGTAGTTTAAATCGTTGGTTTTATCGCCATTTTGAAATCTATCGGTTAAAAGAAAATAAACGTTGGCATTTTCCCAAACAAAAGGAGTTTTTGTTGCTGCTGTATTTGATTCTTGAATTGTTGTTTTTTTTGAACAACAACCCGAAAACAGTAATGAAATTGAAAATAGAATTAGAATTTTTTTCATTTTTAAAAAGTAATAACAATGTTGGTTTTATAACTAGTATGTGAATAATTCAGTTGTAATATTTTAGTTTTTTTATCAAATTTAGATGTTACTAAAGTATCATTAATTTTTATAGATTTTGGTTTTTTTGTAAAATTATAAAAATATATAATACCGTTTTTACCTTTTGAAAGTAATTCTTGATTGTTTGTTTTACTTTCTAAATTTATTGAAAAAATATTTTTTATCAACTCAGTTGAACAAGTTAAAATTTCGTGATTATCTATATTGTTTTCAGCATTTGGAGTTTTTCCATCATCAAAATAGAATTCTCTTTCGCTTGATTGTTTTCCTTCATAATAGAAATGTAAATCTAAATCGGAATTGGAATATAAAGTTGTATTCTGAACCAACTTTGTCAAAGGATAAAATACATTGCCACGTACAAAAGTTGGAATATAATCTTGGTTAACTTTTAAAGTTGTAGTTGTTCCTCCAATATATTTTTTACCAGTATAAAAATCAAACCAATTACTGTTGTTTGGAAAATACATTTCGGTTTCTTTTATTCCAGCTTTGATTATTGGTTTTACTAATAAATCTTTTCCCCAAAGGTATTCTTCTGAACTTGTTTGTAATTTTAAATTGCTAGGTTCGTCAAAAAATAATGGTCTCATTAATGGAATTCCGTTTTGCGAATTTTGATAAGCTAATGTATAATTATAAGGAAGCATCTGGTAACGTAATTCGACTAATTTTTTGGCTTTTGCCATTGTTACTATGTCTTTTTTGGCAACTTCAGAGGCAACTGCTTCGTGTGCATGCGGACGAAATATTGGGTTGAAAACGCCATATTGCAACCAACGTAAATACAATTCGTTATCAAAATAATCGCCTGCAAAACCTCCAAGATCAGAGTGCATATAGCCAATTCCTTGCATTCCCATTTGAAGCGCAACTTCCATTTGTCCAGATAAACCATCCCAACTTCTAGACACATCACCACTCCAAGGAATCATTCCAAATCGTTGAGAACCAGAATATCCAGCTCGCATTAAAATAAATGGTCTTTGATTAGGAAAATCATTTTTATAACCATCGGCAATAAGTTTTGCCCAGTTGTGACCATAAATATTGTGAATTTCATCAGCTTTTCCTCCAAAAGTCAACACGTTTGATGGCATTGCTTCGGGTTCGCCCAAATCACCCCAAAGTCCGGCAACTCCTTGATTGATTAATTTTTTATAGACATTCCAAAACCATGTTTTTCCTTCGGGTTTCCATATATCAATAATTCCTGAATTTCCAAAATAAAAATCAAATTTTGCAGGATTTCCTAATTTGTCGGTGGCTAGAATTTTTTTATCAATTGCTTCATTCCATTTTGTTGAAGTTGTTAAAATAAATGGTTCGGTAATGAGAATTGTTTTGATGTTTTTAAAATTCAAATCGGCAATCATTTTATCTGGATTAGGAAAATTATCTTTGTCCCAATCGAGATTTCCTAAGGTGTGCTGAACAGTTTTTCCGAACCAATATAAATCTAGAATAATGGCATCAACAGGGATTTTATTTTCTTCAAATTTCTTGATTGTACTTTCTACTTCGTCTTGATTATGATACCCAAATCGTGAAGATAAATTGCCAAATGCCCAACGTGGCGGTAATGGTTGTTTTCCTGTTAAATCGGTGTAATATTTTACTAAACCTTCCCAAGAATCACCAACTATTACTTGATAGGTTTTTCGTCCAGAAATGGTTTCGTAAGCAATTGTATTGTCTTTTTTGGAATCTAAATCTAAATATCCAATGGCTGGATTGTCAAAATGCACAGCATATAGTTTGGATGATAAAACTAATGGAATACAAAAATTCATCAACTCGGCACGATTTCCATAGCCATATTGAGCACGATTATAAAGTTGTAATCTATTGCCACGTCGATTCATACCAAGAACTCTTGCTCCGCCACCATAAAGAACTTCGTCAGCTGTAATATTGAAATCGATTACTTCGGTCGAATCTTTTTTGGTGTAGCCGTTTTTTTCAGATAAAAATTCGATATCATTTTTTAAATAAGAAATTTTAAATGGATTAAATTCGATGTGAATTTTTAAAGTTTTTGAACTTATTTCCAAAAAATTACTTTCGTTTGTAGTGTATTGAATATCGAGAACATTGGTTTCTAAAACTACTGCATGCGAAATAGGATTATAGATTTCGCCATTTGGAATAAATGTAGTTTGGGCAATATTGTCTGAAATTAATTTAATTTGATAATTTCCATCGGTAACTTTTACATTTAAAAAATTGGTTTCCCAACTGTGCGAAATGTATTTTCGAGTTGCATTTTGTGCAAATGAAATTGATGTAATTAATAATAAGATAAGTAATTTTTTCATTTGTATTTTATTTATTCAAACCACGAAGGTTTTTTAAACCTTTGAGGTTATGTATTCGTTTTAAATTTTGATCATTTTCTAAACATAAATTCTAAGGGAATGTGAATTCGGTTTTGCCATGAAGCTTCCGAATGATTTTCGCCTTCAAATTTTAGGTTTTTGTAATTTTCTGTTGTATATCCTTTTGTTTGTAAAACTTCATCAACCCGATATGCATATTTTATATAACCTGCATCAATGGTTTCAGTTCCATAATCGAAATAGATTTTGTGATTTTTTGGATTTGGTAATTTTTTCATCATATATCTAAAAAAACTTTCTGGAATTGGGTTTTTTTCAAAATCTTTTACCCCAATCCAATGTGTTGAAAGGCAAGCTGCACTACCAAATATTTTTGGATATTCGCAAATGGCATACATTGATATTAAGCCACCCATGCTAGAACCCATTATTGCTGTATGTTTTGCATCGGTATAAACCGAATAATATTTGTCTATAAAAGGTTTTAATTCTTTAACTATAAATTTTAAATAATTATCAGAATTAATTTCTTTTAAAGAGATGCTTCTATTGACTTTTTTTGCTTCAGTTTGTACTTTTTCTTGGTCTGATTTGGTTAGTAGATTAAATGGTTTTTTGGGATATAAATCAGTATAACGAAGATCTGGTATGTTCCAAATAGCTACAACAATTATATCTTCAATTTTATTTTCTAAATTCAGTTTTGTAACAACTTCGTCAACCATCCATTCTTGTTTGTTCCAAGTTGTGTTTGGGTCAAAAAGCATTTGACCATCGTGCATATACAAAACGCTATATTTTTTATTTTTAGAATAATTACTTGGCAACCAAACATCTACAGTTCTAGGAGTAATATATTTAGATGGAAAAATATCGGTTCGATAAATTGTGCCTTGAAATTTTTCTATATCTATTAATTGATAACTTTCAATTTCTTTTTGTGCAAACGAAATGGATGTAATTAATAAAAGAAAGAGTAGTTTTTTCATCAATAATTTTTTTTGTAAGTTTTAAACCTCAAAGGTTTTAAAAACCTTTGAGGTTTGATTAATTGTCATTTTATTTCAATTCCAATATTAAAACCGATTTCCCTTCAATTTCAATGTCGTTTTTTAAATCAAATGATTTTTCTGATAAAACATCTTTTCCTAAATTATAGTTTTTGATGCTTTCTTTAAATTGATCAATTTTTAATTTGTGTTTGTCTGTATCATTGTTCAACACAACCATTACACTTTGTTTATCATTAAATCTAAAATAGGTGTATACATTGTTATCTGGAATGTAATGCATCATTTTTCCAGAATGTATTACTTCTTTGGATTTTCTCCAATTGAATAATTTAGCTGTAAAATCGTGGTATTTTTTTTGTTCTTCTGTTCTTCCAGATGCAGTAAAAGCATTATTTGTATCGCCATTCCATCCGCCAGGAAAATCTTGACGAATATCGGCATCGCCAAATTTATCTTTATTGCCTTTCATTCCAATTTCTGAACCATAATAAATTTGCGGAATTCCTCTAACTGTTGCAATTAATGTTATTGCCATCTGGTATTTTTTGAAATCGTTTTTGTAAATTTCGTTAAATCGTTGTGTATCATGATTTTCGATAAAAGTCATTATACTATTTGGGTTTGGATACAGAAAATCATTAGTAAAATTTTCGTAAACCTTAACCATTCCTTTGTCCCAACTTGCTTTATCTTCATTAAAAACTTGACTTATTGCATCGTGTAACGTAAAATCCATTACACTTGGTAAATAGGAATTGTAATTTTGAATTGCGCCAATTTTACTGTCTTTTTGCCAATATGCCATTTGTGCTTGGTTGTGCATCCAAACTTCGCCAACTATATTAAAATTAGGATATTCATCGGCTATTTCTTTGGTCCATTTAGAGATTCCTACTTTGTCATTATAAGAATACGTATCTACTCGAAAACCATCTAAATCGGCAAATTCTATCCACCAAATTGCATTTTGGGTTAAATAATTTAATACTAAAGGATTAGACTGGTTTAAATCGGGCATTGATTTTACAAACCAACCGTCCATACAATTTTTGGCATCAATTGCCGAAGCGTTTTGGTCAAATTGTGTGGTCATTCTGTAATTAGATTGTGAAAAACCTGGAAATTGATGAATCCAATCATAAGTAGGTAAATCTTTTATCATCCAATGTTGCCATCCCCAATGATTGGTTACATAATCCATAATGTTTTTCATGCCACGTTGGTGTAATTCTGCTGATAATTTGGCATAATCATCATTGGATCCGTAACGAGGATCTACTTTGTAAATATCAGATTGACCGTAACCGTGATAGGAATATCTTTCATCATTATCTTCATTTAAAGGTGTTGGCCAAAGCGCAGTAATTCCTAATGATTTTAAATAATCTAGATTTTTTATAATTCCATCTATATCGCCGCCATGACGTCCACCTGGAAGTTCACGATTTCCTTTTTCTGTAACCAATTTATCGCTGTCGTTGTTTGGATTACCGTTAGCAAATCGATCGGGCATAATTAGATAAATTACATCGGATGCATCAAAACTTTTTCTGTTTTTTGAGTTTTCTTTTCTGTTTTTCAAAGAATATTTTTGTGTAAACGAATTTTTTCCGTTTTTAAAAGTGAAAACAAAATCTTGTGATACGAGATTTTTGGTATCAATTGTAACAAAAAGATAATTGGGATTTTCGGTTTTCTGAATTCCTTTAATGATAATTCCATTGTTAACAGAAACTTCATTTTGAGTAATGTTTTTTCCGTAGAACATAATTTGTACACTTGATAAATTCATATCGCTCCACCAAAATGGAGGTTCTACTTTTTCGATTTGCGCGAAAGATGAAATTGAGATTAATAAAAAAAGAAGTAGTTTTTTCATTGTTTTCTATTTATTTTAGTTAAACCTCAAAGGTTTTTAAAACCTTTGAGGTTTGGTATTTTATTTTAGTTAATCCTTAAAGTTTTTAAAACCTTTGAGGTTTTGTATTTTATTTTGTATTTTATTTTAGTTAAACCTCAAAGGTTTTCAAAACCTTTGAGGTTTGTTATTTTATTTGAATTTTTATTGTTAAACCTCAAAGGTTTTTTAATTGGAAAATAAATTTTAAAACTTCAATTCTATTCAAAATCTTCATAATTACCTTTTCTGAAAATTTCATTATGTTGATATATAAAATTTTCTTTGCCACCAAAAAGGTCATAAATATCATTTCTTAATAACAAAGTTGGTTTTTCAGATAATATTGAATTGTAAGATGAATATTTGTAATCAATATAATTGTCTTTAAATTTATGTTTTACAGGATTAAGATGCGTGTAAACAATAACATTTCTTAAATAATCTTCAGAATTTATTCTTTCTCTTTTGAAACGAACCTTAAATAAACTTCCTTCTCTATTGTATTTTTTATTAATTGCTTTTGTATATGCGTTAAATAAATTTGAAAATGGTTGGTGTATTTTATCTATTGACAATAGCTTTTCAATTTCTTCTTTAGATTTTATTTTTAAAACTAAATGAAAATGATTTTTCATTAAGCAATATGTATAAATTTCAGCTACTGCTGTTAAATGATTTTTAATTAATTTTAAAAAATGTAAATAATTTTCATCTTCAATAAATAGATTTTCTTTATTGTTTCCTCTATTGAAAATGTGGTAAAAACAATCTGGCTCTAAAATGTCTTGTTTTTCCATATTTACTTTATTGGATTTTTTATTAATCCTATTAATAATCAAATGATATTAAACCTCAAAGGTTTTCAAACCTTTGAGGTTTGGTGTTTTATTTTAGTTAATCCTTAAAGGTTTTTGAAACCTTTGAGGTTTGGTGTTTTATTTTAGTTAATCCTCAAAGGTTTTTGAAACCTTTGAGGTTTGTATGTAATTAAACCGTTACTAAACTATTTGGTTCCACTAAAACCGAATTTCCATTAACAAAAACTGTAATTTCTTTATTCCCTTCCAATGAAAATTGCGTTTCTTTATGATTCACCGAAACCTTTAAAATTTGATTTCTAAAATTGATTTTAAAACTATATCCGTTCCATTCTTTTGGGATTTTTGGTTCAAAATGTAAAGCATCATTTTTTACTCTCATTCCGCCAAAACCTTCCACAATACTCATCCAAGTTCCAGCCATAGATGTAATATGACAACCTTCTTCAACTTCTTTATTATAATCGTCTAAATCTAAACGTGATGTACGCAAATAGAACGTATAAGCCATATCGATTTTATCTAATTTGGCAGCTTGTATAGAGTGAACACAAGGTGACAACGAACTTTCGTGAACGGTAAATGGTTCGTAAAAATCGAAATGTTTTTTTAATTGTTCTTTTGTAAAATGATCTTCAAAGAAATAAAATCCTTGTAAAGTATCGGCTTGTTTGATGTATGGCGAACGCAAAACTCGATCCCAAGACCATTTTTGGTTTATTGGACGTTGCGATTTATCTAAATCTTTTACAGGAACTAAATCTTTATCTAAAAATCCATCTTGTTGCAAATAAACATCGTGTTCTTCAGAAAACGGAAAATACATATTGCCCGAAACTTTCTTCCAATCTTGCAATTCAGCATCCGAAAGTTTTACTTTTTCGATAATTCGCTTGTGATCTTGTGGATATTCTAACGAAACTTTCTGAATTTGTTCATGAGTATAATCGATACACCATTTTGCAATATAATTGGTGTAAAAATTATTATTTACATTATTTTCATATTCGTTTGGACCAGTAACTCCTAATATCATATACTGATTTTTGTTGGTTGAAAAACTAGCTCTTTGATGCCAAAAACGAGCAATGGCAATTAAAACTTCTAGTCCTTTTTCGGGAATATAACTGTAATCGCCAGTGTATCTGTGGTAATTGAAAATAGCAAAAGCTATTGCGCCATTTCTATGAATTTCTTCGTGGGTGATTTCCCATTCGTTATGACATTCTTCGCCATTCATTGTTACCATTGGATACAAAGCTGCACCATTTGTAAAACCCAAATTGTCTTTGGCATTTTCAATGGCTTTATCTAATTGATTGTATCGATAGGTCAATAAATTTCGTGCAACTTGTTGGTCTTTTGTCGCCATGTAAAACGGAATGCAATACGCTTCAGTGTCCCAATAAGTCGAGCCACCATATTTTTCGCCAGTAAATCCTTTTGGACCAATATTGAGTCGAGAATCTTTTCCTAAATAGGTTTGGTTTAATTGAAAAATATTAAAACGAATTCCTTGTTGAGCTTTTACATCACCATCAATTGTGATGTCTGACATTTCCCAAATTTTTGCCCAAGCATCAATTTGATTTTCTAAAAGTTGGTTGTAACCTATTGCTAATGCAGCTTTTATTGCATTTTCTGCACCAGTTTGTGTGTTTTGGTGATTTAGTGAAACCGTATATCCAGCAATTTTTTGAATAACAGCTTTTTCTCCTTTTGCAACTTGAACTTCATAAGAGAATTCAACTTTTTCTTTATTGGTTTCTACATTAGAAGGTTTTAAATTCAAATTTACATCGTTTAACAAAATACTATTTTGCATAAATGTAGTGGCAACAAAATGAGTTTTAAAAGTTCTTGCGGTTACAAATGCTTCGTTACCTGAATTTTTTACATCCAATGGTTCCCAAAATTTTTCTTCCCAGTTGGCATCTTCATTAGTAACTCCAGCATCGATATAAGGTTTAAAAACAATTTTTGCATCCTTATTAATAGGAGTAATTTCGTAATTTATTACGCCAAATTCGTCCAAATCTAGAGAAAGAAAACGTTTTACGGTAACTTCAATTTCGGTTCCGTTTTGCAAAGTGGCTTCAAAGGAACGTGTATAAATTCCGCTTTTCATATTCAATTCGCGACGGAAATTATTCACTTCGGTACACATTTTTAAATCTAAATTTTCACCATTTATTTCAATGTCAATTCCAATCCAATTAGGCGCATTGAGAACTTTGGCAAAATATTTAGGATAGCCGTTTTTCCACCAACCGACTTTGGTTTTATCTGGATAATAAATTCCGGCGATGTAACTTCCTTGAAAAGTTTCGCCACTATAGCTTTCTTCAAAGTTGGCACGTTGTCCCATTGCACCGTTTCCGATGCTGAACAAACTTTCGGACGATTTTACTCTCTCGGCATCAAATCCTTCTTCAATGATGGACCAATTGTTTGGTTTTATATAATCTTGGTTCATAATTTTTTGTTTAAAAAAAGTTTCAGGTTTCAGGTTTCAGGTTATGTCAAACTTGAAACCTGAAACTTGAAACAAAAATTAATTGATCAATGCTTCAATAAAAGAAACATCAATAAATGTAAAATCTTTGAAATTGTACTTTGCTTCGTGCAGGATTTTATCATCTCCAATACCTACACTTATCATATTGGCTGTGTTTGCTGCTTGAATTCCGGCAACCGAATCTTCAAAAACTATTGAATTTTCCCAAGTTGCATTTAATAATTTTGCTGCTTGCAAAAATACTTCCGGATCAGGTTTTGCATTAACAACATCGTTTCCATCAACTATGGCATCAAATAAATCTAAAATCCCTGTTTTTTCTAATATTGGTCTTGCGTTTTTACTTGCCGAACCCAAAGCAATCAATTGATTTTTATCTTTTAGATAATGTAAAACAGGCAAAACTCCCGGTAATAATTCAGATTCATCCATGTTTACTAAATAGGATAAATAATCTTCGTTTTTTTGGACGAGCCATTTATTTTTATCTTCTTGCGAAGCGGTAACATTTCCTAATTGAAGGATAATGTCTAGCGAACGAACTCTAGAAACGCCTTTTAATTCTTCGTTGTGTTCGGGTGTAAATTCGATCCCGAGTTCTTGTGCAAGTTTTTGCCACGCCAAAAAATGGTATTTTGCTGTGTCAACAATTACGCCGTCAAGGTCGAATATGAATGCTTTTTTATTCATTAATAATAATTTTCGATTCGTCGTTTATGGTTAAAGCAATAATTCCGGCAAGAATCATAGATGAACCTCCAATTAAAAGCGCATAAATTGGTTCGTTATTGAAATATTTAGAAACTAAAAACCCTAAAATTGAAGCTGCAACTAATTGAGGAATTACAATAAAAAAATTAAATACTCCCATGTAGTAACCCATTTTGCTTGATGGCAAAGAACCAGAAAGCATTGCATATGGAATTGACAATATACTAGCCCAAGCAATACCAACTCCAATCATAGGAAGCCATTCCATTGTAAAAACGGTTGGTTCAGAAATAAAATATACAGAAATTAAACCTAATCCGCCACAAACTAATGCTATGAAATGGGTAAATTTTCTGCTTGTATATTTTGCTAATAAAGGTAAAAGAAAAGCTGCCAAAGCTGCAATTAAATTATAATTTGCAAACATTTCACCAACTTGATTTGCCCCAGTATTGTATGCTTCAGATGTTGTGTCTGTAGTTTTGTAAATGTGTTGTGTTACGGCAAGCGTTGTATAAATCCACATGGAGAAAAGTGCAAACCAAGAAAAGAATTGCACCCATGCGAGTTGTTTCATGATTTTTGGCATAAACTGAAAATCATTCATAATAGTTACAAAACCATTTTCTGTATTATTTGTTTTTTGCATTAAGCCAGAAATCAACATAGCAATTCCGCCAAGCCCAATTAATCCAATTGATAAAACATATAAATCTTTTTTCAAGTCATAATTATAAATGGCAAATGAAAACAATGCACTTATAACCAAAAATAAAATTCCTTTACTTAAATGAGATTTACCATTTGCAATAAACCATTCTTTTGAATGAACTTCTTTTTTAAAAGTTTCTTTGTTTTTTTCAAAAGATTCTAATTCTTCGGGAGAATATTCTTTAGAAGTTATAACTGTCCAAAGTACTGTTAATATAAAAGCAATTCCACCAAAATAGAATGAATATTTTACAGAATTGGGAATAATTCCCAAAGGTGCAGTATTACTTACTCCAAAGTATGTAAAAATTAATGGAAGTTTAGACGCGAAGTAAGCGCCAATTCCTATAAAGAAACTTTGCATTGCAAAACCAGTTGTTCTTTGCTTTTCTGAAAGATTGTCTCCAACAAAAGCTCTAAAAGGTTCCATAGAAACATTTATTGAGGCATCCATAATCCACAACATACCAGCTGCAAACCAAAGCACAGGAGAATTTGGCATTACAAATAATGCAGCCGAAGCTAAAATTGCACCAGCAAGAAAATATGGTTTTCTTCTGCCGAGTTTTGTCCAAGTTCTATCAGAAAAATAGCCGATAATTGGTTGAACAATTAAACCTGTCATTGGTGCGGCAACCCAAAGAATTGGTATGTTGTCAATTTCAGCGCCAAGTGTTTGAAATATCCTACTTACATTAGAATTTTGTAGTGCAAAACCCATTTGTATTCCTAGAAATCCGAAACTCATGTTCCAAATTTGCCAGAAACTTAACTTACGCTTTTCCATTATCGTAATTTATTGATTAATAAAACGATAAGCGCGATGCTTATCAAAACTTATTTTTTTTTTCGAAGTAAAAAGTACAAGCTTTGATTTTGTAAAGATAAAAAAGTTTTTTAAATGCAATATAGTATCAAATACAAATTAGGAATAATGCATTACGAAAACGTTATATGTTAATAAATAGAATAAATTCTACAAAGTAGATTCTCTTTGAACCAATTCGGTTTCTATAACTTCTGTTTTGTACTGTTCTTGATATTCTTCATCCTCTTCTTCTTCAATTTCTAATTTTTCTATTAACATTTTGGCTGCTTTTTCTCCCATTTTAATGCCGTTTTGGCTTACTGTAGAAATTGACGGAGAAGAATATTTAGAAATAATTCCATCTGTAAAACCAATAATTGAAATGTCTTCTGGAACTTTCTTGCCTAATCTAGCGGCAACTTTTATTGCTGTAACTGCAAAAATTTCATTTACTGCAAAAACGGCATCCAAATCATTGTTTTCAATCAGTGTTACAATTTGAGATTCAAAATTATTAGTGTCTTCAATTTTTAAAATTAAATTTTCGTCTACTTTTAAATCATTTGATTTTAATGCTCGGATATAACCTTCTGTTCTTAATTTTCCTACGCTAACATAATCAACTGTTGATATTATAGCAATTTTTTTAAACCCTTTTTCAATTAGAAATTGGGTTGCGTTAAAAGCGGCTAAACTATCGTCAATAATGACTTTGTCACATAAAATATCGTTAGTAACTCTGTCAAACATTACCACTGGCATACCTTGATTTATTACTTCGGAAATATGATGAAAATCTCTTTTTTGTTGGGTTTCTTTAGATAATGACATTATGAATCCGTCAATGCTTCCATTGGCAAGCATTTCCATGTTAATTACTTCTTTATCAAACGATTCGTCAGACAAACAAACAATTACATTATATCCTTTTTCATTAGCAATGCGTTCAACTCCGCTAATAACTGTGGCAAAAAAATGATGAATAATTTCTGGAATAATAATGCAAATAGTTTTTGACTTTCTATTTTTTAAACTCAGAGCAATATTGTTAGGTCTGTAATTGTAAAGTTTGGCAAAAGCTTGTACTTTTTGACGTGTGTCTTCACTTATTTCTAAACTGTTTCTTAAGGATTTTGAAACAGTTGAAATGGACACATCTAATTCTCTTGCAATTTGCTTTAAAGTTACTTTTCTTCTCATGATGCGAATTTGATAAATATTTATTTTTCAATAAAGATATATTTATTTTTTATTACTATCAATTTTACTATTAAAAACATGAAATATTGAGAAAGTTTTCAACACGAAAACGTTTTCGGAGTGTGTTTAACAAGTGTTTATTTGTATATGTTGAAAATTTACATATATTTAACACTCGAAGTTTAAAGTATACGCAAAAACAAAATTATTAACCTAAACAAAATGTATGAAAACAATTTACAAAAAGTTGTTATTTTTAATACTCTTACTGCCTGCTACATTGTTGGCTCAAAGCAGTTTAGAAGGAGTTGTTTTAGATTCTAAATCTAAGCAGCCGCTTCCAGGAGTAAATGTAGTTATTCAAGGTACCGCAACAGGTACATCAACCGATTTCGATGGTAAATTTAAATTGGGAAAAGTTAAAAGTGGAGACAAAATTGTGTTCTCTTTTATTGGTTACAAAGAACAAATTGTTCAATTTAACAATCAAAAATCAATTTCGGTTTCTTTAGAAGAAGAAGCTAATCAATTACAAGAAGTTGTAGTTCAAATTGGTTATGGTTCTGTTAAGAAAAAAGATGCTACAGGTTCGGTTACTACTATAACTTCTAAAGACTTTGTTAAAGGTCCAGTGGTTGCAGTAGACCAAATGATTCAAGGTAAAGTTGCAGGTTTGCAAGTTACAAACGGTGGTGGTTCGCCTGGTGAAGGTGCAACAATAAGAATTAGAGGTGGTTCATCTTTAAGTGCAAATAACGATCCGTTATTTGTAATAGATGGAATTCCAGTTGCAAATGGTGGTATTAATGGAGGAAGAAATCCTTTAGCAACAATTAATCAAAACAATATTGAATCTGTTACTGTTTTAAAAGATGCTTCTGCAACAGCAATATATGGCTCTAGAGCATCCAATGGAGTAATTATTATTACTACAAAAAAAGGTAAGACTGGCGACTTAAAAGTTGAATACAATAGTTATCTTTCTTTAAGTCAAGTAGATAAAAAAGTTGATGCTCTATCGTCGACTCAATTCAGAGATTTTATTACTGCAAATGGTAACGCTTCACAACAAGCTTTAGTTGGTCAAGCTGATACAGATTGGCAAGATGAAATTTATAGAACAGCAATAGGAAACGACCATAATGTTGCGTTATCTGGAGGAGTTGAAAACATAACTTACAGAGCTTCATTAGGTTTAGCTGATTTGAATGGTATTTTAAAAAGAGATAATTTATTTAGATCTACAATTGGTCTTAGTTTAGTAGGAAAATTTCTTGATAATCATTTAAAAGTAGAGCTAAATAATAATAGTTCTTCAATGAGAAATAATTATAGTAATAGAGGTGCAATTGGAGCAGCAGTTTCATTTGATCCTACACAATCTGTTTTTGATTCAAATGGCGATTATTTTCAATGGACAAATAATTTAGCAGGCAGAAATCCGCTTTCGCTTATTAATCAATTTAATAATTATGGAAATTCATTTAGAAGTATTGGAAATGTTCAAACAGAATATAAATTACATTTCTTGCCAGAATTAAAATTAGTTGCTAATCTAGGTTATGATGAATTATCTGGTCGTTCTTATGGAAATACTTCTACTGATTTTGCATTTCCTGGAGCTGGAAATAGATATGATAGTAGAAATACAAGAAAAAATAAATTAATGGATTTGTTTTTTAATTATAATAAAAATATTAATTCTATTAAAACAGTTTTTGATTTAACGGCAGGATATACTTATCAAGATTTTAGAGACGTTACAGAATCATTTAATTATGATGCTGCAAATGATATTCTAATTCCTAATCCAATAATTCCAACAAGAACTAATCTTCAATCTTTCTTTGCTAGAACTAATATAACAATAGCAGATAAATATTTATTAACTTTTTCTTATAGAAGAGATGGTTCTTCTCGTTTTACAGAAGAAAACAGATGGAGTGATTTTCCTGCAGCTGCTTTAGCTTGGAAACTGAATGAGGAAGGATTGTTTAAAAATATTAAAAATCTCTCTAATTTGAAATTGAGATTTGGATGGGGAATTACAGGACAACAAGATATTGGAAGTATTTATCCATCAATACCATTATATTTAGGTGCTGATACAGGAGCTCAGTACCAATTTGGCAATCAATTTTTTATACCATTTAGACCACAATCATATAATAGTAATTTAAAATGGGAAGAAACAGAAACAAGAAATATTGGTCTTGATTTTGGATTTTTCAAAAACAGATTTAATGGTACTATAGATGTTTATGAAAAAAGAACCAAAGATTTGTTAGCATTTATATCAAATCCTCCATTTTTTGGTTTCTCTAATGCCGATTTTTATAATATTGGTAAAATGAGAAATAAAGGTATTGAGTTATCTGCTGAAGTAGTTGCTGTTCAAGGCGAAAATTTAAATTGGAGAATTGGTGGAAATGTAACATTCCAAAACTCAGAGATTGAAGATTTGTTTTTAGATCCTCAATTTTTTCCAGGTATTAATACTGGAGGATATTCAGGTGGAGTTGGAAATACAATTCAAAATCATCAAGTTGGTTATGCTCCAAATTCATTTTATGTTTATGAACAAGCATACGATTTAAACGGAAGTCCAATAGATGGTGTTTTTATTGACAGAAATGGTGATGGTGCTGTAAATGAACAAGATAAATACAGATATAAAAAGCCAGCAGCAGATGTGTTTTATGGTTTCTCAACAAGCTTGAACTATAAAAATTGGGATTTAGCAATGTCATGGAGAGGAAGTTGGGGTAATTATAATTATAATAATGTTGATTCTCAATATGGATGGACAAACCAACTTTTAGTTAGAGATACAGATTTATCAAATGGAGTAACAAATGTTCTTGAAACAGATTTTTCATCAACAGATGTTAAAAGATATGAATCTGATTATTATATTCAAGACGCTTCATTTGTAAGATTAGACAACCTAACTTTAGGTTATAATTTTAAAAACTTCATGAGTTCAAAAACAAATGTAAAAATATCTTTTGCAGGACAAAATTTATTGTTATTTACTAACTATAAAGGTATAGATCCAGAAGTTCAAAATGGTATTGATAGTAATTTATATCCTAGACCAAAAATTTATACATTAGGTTTAAATGTTAATTTTTAAAAAAAAAATAAAAATGAAAAGAATTCAAATTAAATTTTTAAGTATTGCTTCTTTTTTAGTGCTTTTTTTAATGTCTTCCTGTGTGAATGACCTTAAACAAGCACCTGATAATGAAAATTTATTATCAGACGAAGCATTTTTTAGCAATCCTAACTCATATAAACAGTTTTTAGCTAAATTGTATGCAGGATTGGCTACTACAGGACAAAGCGGACCAGCAGGTTCACCAGACATTTCTTTTATTGACGAAGGTTTTAGTCAATATGTAAGAGGTTATTGGAACATGCAAGAGTTAACTACAGACGAAGCTATTATTGCTTGGAATGATGCAACTATTAAAGATTTTCATTATCACACATGGACTTCATTAGACGTGTTTATTACTGCAACTTTCAATAGATTAGCTTATCAAGTTACCAATTGTAATGAGTTTTTACGTCAAACAACTGATGCTAAATTAAGTTCAAGAGGAGTTTCTGATGAGTTAAAAGCAGAAATTAAAACTTACCGAGCTGAAGCAAGATTTTTAAGAGCATTAAGTTATTGGCATATTGTAGATTTATTTGGTGGTGCATCTTTAGTAACAGAAGAATCTCCAACAACATATTTTGTTCCAGCATATGCTACTAGACAAGAACTTTTTAGTTTTGTTGAAGCGGAATTAACTGATTTACATACTGATTTAAAATCTCCAAATACCAATGAACAGTACAGAGTTGATAAAGCTGCTGCTTGGATGTTACAAGGTAAACTATTAATGAATGCCGAGGTTTATGTAGGTACAAATAGATATGCAGATGCACTTACAGCTATTTCTAAAGTTATTAATGAATCAAGTTATTCTATAAATTCTAACTATAGAAATTTATTCATTGCTGATAATGATACCAATGGAGCACAAAATGAATTCATTTTTGCGGTTGCTTTTGATGGTATCAATACAAAAACCTATGGCGGAACAACTTATTTAACTCATGCTCCAGTTGGTGGAAACATGGCCGCAACAGATTTTGGAATTAATGGTGGTTGGGCTGGTTTAAGAACTACATCTGCTTTTGTAAATAAATTTGCAGGAGCAACAGGAGATTCGAGAGCACAATTTCATTCACCTGGACAAACTCTAGAAATTGGAAATGTTGGTTCATTTACAGATGGATATGCTATTAGAAAATGGAAAAATGTTGATGTTAATGGAAATCCAGGTTCAGATGCAACAGGAGATTTTGTAGATACAGATTTTCCAATGTTTCGTTTAGCTGATGCGTATTTAATGTATACAGAATGTGTAGCAAGAGGCGCAGGTGGTTCAATGTCAACAGCTGTTGGTTATGTAAATTCATTAAGAGAAAGAGCATATGGCAATGCTACTGCAAATATCGACAGTGGTGACTTAACATTAGACTTTATTTTAGATGAAAGAGGAAGAGAATTGCATTGGGAAGGACACAGAAGAACAGATTTAATACGTTTTGGTAAATTTACTGGAGGTTCTTATTTATGGCCTTGGAAAGGAAATGTACCTAATGGTGCACCAACAGCTTCTTTTAGAAAATTATTTCCAATTCCATCAAATTCAATTTCATCTAATCCTAACTTACAACAAAACCCAGGTTATTAACTAATAATTATATAAAAAATGAAAAATATATCAAAAACAATTTTAGCTTTATTTGCTGTTTTTACAGTAGCTTGTAGTACAGATGATGTACAAGACAGACCAACGATTCAAGGAATTGACGCACCTGTTTTAAGTGCGCCAGATGATTCAAGTATTTATGTTTTAGCTCCAGAAAACATGACTCAACAAGCTGAAAGATTTGTATGGACATCTGCTAATTATGGTGGTAGTGTTGCTATATCTTATGAAGTTCAAATGGATGTTGCAGACGGAAATTTTGCTACACCAGCAGTTTTAGGTGGTGCAAATAGCGCAAATCAAGTTTCAGTTTCTGTAGAATCAATGAATACAGCTTGTTTAACTCTTGGAGCAACTCCATTTTCAGTTTCAAGCTATGATGTAAGAGTTAAATCTTCAGCAACAGGTTTTGATCCAATGTATTCTGAAAAAATCACGATTACCATCACTCCATACACAACAGAATCTCCAAAAGTATACGCAATTGGTAATTTCTTAAATGCAAGTGGATATGGCGCAGATTGGTCACCAGCATCAACTTTACCTGCATTGGCAGCTTCTGGTTTTGGACTTACAGATTTTGAAGGATATGTTTACATGAATGTTGCAAGTCCAGAATTCAAAATTTTACTAACAAACACAAGTTTTGATGGTGATTATGGTGATGACGGAAGTTTCTCAGGCGCATTATTACAAACAGGAGAATCTAACATTCAATTATCAACTCCTGGATATTATAAAATAACAGCTAACACAACAACTTTGACCTATACAACAACTTTGTCTAGTTGGGCAATTACTGGTTCTGCAACTCCTTTAAATTGGCCAGCTGGTCCTGATGGTACTCCTGGTCAAGATCAAGACATGACTTACAATCCAACAACAAAAAAATGGAGTATATCTATTGCATTAACAGGTGGTAACCAAATTAAATTTAGATCAAACGACAGATGGACTTTAAATTATGGTGATTCAGGTGCAGATGGTTCTCTTAATGAAGGTGGTAGCGATATTAATATTGCAACTTCTGGAAATTACCTTGTAGAGTTAGATTTATCTAATCCAAGAGCATATACTTATACAATAACTGCAAATTAATATTTGTAAAAAATAATAAAAGGACTTTCTCTTTTTGAAAGTCCTTTTTTATAATTTTTAAAGCTATGAAAAAAATCACTTTATTATTTGTTTTATTATTTTCCTTAAGTGTTTTTGCACAACAACAAACAGTTACCTATTCAGTTTCTCCGTCAACTTTCGAAGAAAATCAAGCAATAACCGTTACAATTAATGGCTCAAGTGTTAATGAATCTACATGGGGAATTGTTGGTAACGCACTTTATATTTGGTCATGGTCATTCGATGTAAATGATGCCAATATTCAAGATTGCCCAACTAATGGAACTTGGATAAATTCTAATGAAGCAAATAGATTAACCTATAATTCTGGACCAGATAATTACACAATTACATTTGTTCCACAAACATTTTATTCTAGAACAGGTATCGGAAGAATTGGTTTTTTAATAAAAGCTAAAGATGCAACAGGCGATAAAAAATCACAAGATGTTATTTTAGAAGTTGGATTATTTCAATCAACTTTAACTTCTCCTTTAGTTAACAGTTCTACTATTATTAATTCAGGCGGAAGCATTAATATAGCTGCAACAAACTCTAACGGAAATGCAAGTTATAATTTAAAAGCAAATGGAATAAGTATTAATACAAATGCAAGTACTGCTGCTTATTCTTTTATTCATACAGGAATTACTACAAATCAAGCATATCAACTTGAAGTTACACAAGCAAGTGTAACTCAAATTAAAAAATTCAATGTAATTGTAAATCCAGGAACAGTTACACAAACAATTCCTTCTGGTTTAGAAGATGGAATAAACTATAATACAACTGATGCAACAAAAGCTACCTTAGTTCTTGATGCTCCAGGAAAAGATTTTGTATATGTAGCAGGAAGTTTCAATAACTGGCAACCAAATTCTAGTTATGCAATGAAAAAAGATGCAACAACAGGAAAGTTTTGGTTAGAATTAACAGGATTAGTTTCTGGTCAACAACATTCCTATCAATATTGGGTTGTTGATACTACACCAACTACAAATTCTCCGGCATTAGTTAAAACCGCCGATCCATATTCAACATTAGTTTTATCTCCTTTTGATGATCCATATATTCCAGCAACAACATATCCAAGTTTGCCAGTTTATCCAGTTGGTCAAGAAAGAGAAGTTACTGTTTTACAAACAGGACAAACACCTTATGCTTGGAGTGCAGCTACAACAGGATTTGTAAAACCAAATAAAGATAATTTAGTGGTTTATGAAGTTCTAATAAGAGATTTCGATGCCACCAGAAACTTTCAATCATTAATCAACAGAATCGATTACTTTAAAAATTTGAAAGTAAACGCTATTCAATTAATGCCAGTAATGGAATTTGAAGGAAATGAATCTTGGGGTTACAATACTGCATATCATTTAGCATTAGATAAGTTTTATGGCACTGCTAATAAATTTAAAGAATTTATAGATTTATGTCATCAAAACGGAATTGCAGTAATTCTAGATGTAGCTTTAAATCATTCTTTTGGAAGAAACCCTATGGTAAGAATGTGGATGAAAGATGCCGATGGCGATGGTTGGGGTGATCCTGCTGCCGATAATCCATATTATAATGAGTTTGCAAAACACAGTTATGGTGTTGGAGCTGATTTTAATCATGCTTCTGCATTAACAAAAAATTATACCAAAAGAGTTGTTAAACAATGGATTAACGAGTTTAAAATTGATGGTTTCCGTTGGGATTTAACCAAAGGATTTACTCAAGCATGTTCTTCTGGTGATGACACTTGTACTAATGCTTATCAAGCTGATAGAGTTGCAGTTTTAAAAGAATATGCAGATTATTCTTGGAGTTTGGATACTAACCATTATGTTATTTTTGAACATCTTGGTGCCGATAATGAAGAACAACAATGGGCAAATTATAGAATTGGTGAAACACCAAGTAAAGGAATCATGATGTGGGGTGAAATGACTTCAAAATATGCTGAACTTGCACAAGGAACTTCTGGTGATAAAGACATTACAAGAATGGGACACGTTTCTAGAGGATTTACAGGTAAAAGATTAATTGGATATCCTGAAAGTCATGATAAAGAAAGAATTTTATATTCAGCACTTACCTTCGGAAATGGTTCTGGAGCATTTCCAGTAAACGGAAATCTAACAAATACTATCAAAAGAATGTCAGCAATTGGAGCAGTAAGTTTGCTAATTCCTGGTCCAAAAATGATATGGCATTTTGGTGATTTAGGTCATGCAGGTTCAATATTCACGTGCAATAGTGGTTCTGTAAATACAGATTATGATGTAACTGCAGGCGACTGTAAACTAGACACTAAATTACAACCACAATGGACGAGCAACTGGTTAACAGATGTGTCTAGAAGCGTTGTATACAATAATTGGGCAAAGATGATTGATCTTAAAAAAAACAATGCTGTATTTAATGCCAATTACACAATTAGCGGTCAAGGTGGAGTTAACAATAATGTTAGACAAAGAGTTTATTTATATGGAGCAGCAGCACCATTATCTAATGTTGTCATTCTTGCAAATTTCTCAGTTGCAAATTTAGATATCATTGCAGATTTTCCATTTGCAGGAACTTGGTATAATTTAATGGATAATTCAACAATAAATGTAACAAATACTGCAATGTTAATTAATGTTGACTCAGGTGGTTTTAGAATTTACGGAAATCAACCTGCATTAAGCACTGTAGATTTTAATCCATTATTAGATGTAAGTTTATATCCAAATCCTGCTTCAACTTATTTTTCAATTGATAACTCAAGTTTTACTAAAGTTCAAATATTTTCTATTACGGGACAACTAGTTAAAACATTTGAAAGTCAAGTAGAAAACAATCAATATCCAATTTACGATTTGAATCAAGGTATTTATTTAATAAAAGTTTCAGATGATAACAATCATCAAAAAACAATGAAATTAATAAAACAATAAAGAGTTCGAGTTAGTTAAAATAGATTTCTAAAAGACTTTTCATTTATTTGAAAAGTTTTTTTTTGGAAGAACATTATAGAAACAAAAAATCCGAATATTTCTATTCGGATTTTTTTGTGGTACCTCCAGGGATCGAACCAGGGACACATGGATTTTCAGTCCATTGCTCTACCATCTGAGCTAAGGTACCTTTCTTTTAAGAGGTGCAAATATAGAATGAATTTTAATTTATACAAAACAATTTTTAAAAAAAATCTATTTGTAACTTTGCCTTTCAAAAAATATAAATATGCTTCTAGCCATCGATGTAGGTAACACCAAAATCAAATTAGCTGTATTTGAACACAATACGTTGTTGCAAAAAGAAATAGCAGCAAGTTCTGATTGGAAAAATGCAGTTGATTGTATTGTAAAAAACTTCCCAAATATTAAAAATTGTGTAATTGCATCTGTTTCAAAACTCAATAAAGAAGACTTTATTGAAGAAATTGTAGGTATTAAAGTCTTTTTTATTACAAGAGAAACTAAATTTCCTTTTCAAAACAAGTATGCAACGCCAAATAGTTTAGGAATAGATAGAATGGTTTTAGCTTGTGGTGCAGTTTTACAATTTCCAAAAAAAAATCGACTAGTTATAGATGCAGGAACTTGTATAACTTATGATTTTATCGATGAAAAAGATAATTATTTAGGCGGAGCAATATCGCCAGGAATTAGATTAAGATATGAATCATTACACAATTATACAGCAAAGTTACCATTGCTAAACAAAGAGATTCCAGAAAACATTATTGGAAATTCTACAATACAATCTATTCATTCGGGAATTGTAAATGGTGTTTCAATGGAAATAGATGGTTTTATTAACTCCAAATTACATGAAAATGATAACTTTATCATAATTTTAACTGGTGGCGATGCAGAATTTTTGGCTAAACGATTAAAAAATACCATATTTGCCAATTCAAATTTTCTTTTAGAAAGTTTAAATCAAACATATCAATACAATCACAATGATTAAAAATTTTATTTTAAGCATAAGCTTATTTTTATCTTTAGTTTCTTTAGCACAAGAAGGTACATCTTCTCCTTATTCTTTTTATGGTATTGGTGATGTTCGTTTTAGAGGTTCAATAGAAAACCGTTCAATGGGTGGAATATCAATAATTCCAGACAGTATTCATATTAATTTGCAAAATCCTGCCTATTTATCGGGATTAAAATTAACAACTTTTGCATTAGCTGGAACTTTTACACCAACCAAACTAAAAACTTATACTCAAAAAGAAAAATCTCAAAGAACAACTCTAGATTATTTGGCTGTTGGATTGCCTTCAAAGAAATTTGGATTTGGATTTGGTTTAATTCCTTATTCTTCGGTTGGATATAAAATTCAAAGTTTTGCAACAGCAGATGATCCAACAACTAAAAAATTTAATGGAACCGGAGGAATTAACAAAGCATTTGTTGGTGTTGGATATCAATTTTCTAAAAATTTTAGTTTTGGAGCTGATTTTCAATACAATTTTGGAAATATAGAAACTTCAAGTATTGCGTTTATTGATGGAGTACAATTTGGCTCAAGAGAAAAAAATATTTCAGAAGTTTCTGGAGTTAATATCAATACTGGACTTGCTTATCAATCTAAACTAAATAAAAAACTAACACTTTTTAGTTCTTTAACCTATTCTCCTCAATCTAATTTGAATTTAAATAACGAAAGAAAAATTGCAACAGTTCAATTCTTGTCAACTGGCGGAGAATTTGTTGTTGATGAAGAAGAAGTCGTTGTTGCCGATTCTAAATTAAAATTACCTTCTAAATTGGCTTTTGGTGCTGCAATTGGAGAAGTAAGAAAATGGACTGTTGGAGCAGAAATTACCTTGCAAGGAACAAGCGATTTAGGCAATAGATTTAATGATATTAATAATGCAACTTATGAAAATTCTGTTAGATATAGTTTAGGTGGATATTACATTCCTAAATATTCATCTTATACAAGTTATTTAAAAAAAGTTACCTATCGTGGTGGTTTTAGATATGAAAACACAGGATTACTTGTTTATGGTCAGCCAATTAAAGATTATGCAATGTCTTTAGGACTAGGGTTACCTTTAGGAGGAACTTTTTCTAACATTAATTTAGGTTTTGAATTAGGAAAAAGAGGAACAACAAATGCAGGTTTAATAGAAGAAAATTATGCCAACATAAGCATTGGAATTTCATTTAATGATGAATGGTTTAAGAAACGTAAAATAAACTAATTTGGTTAAATCATGAAGACAGTTATATTAATTTTACTTGTTTTTTCTAGTGAAATTCTTTTTTCACAAGAAATTAATTGTGCAGAAAAACTAAAACAACTATCTTCTAATATTTCTAATAAAGAGTATAAGCAGGCAAACGAAATTTTATCTCAAATAAAACTTAAATGTGCTTCAAATTCAGAAGATATTTATCTTTTGGGAATAGAAGTTCTTCAAAACAATATAGAATTTGCTGCAAGCGATAAAAAAGAAAATGAAATTAGAGAGCTAATCAAATTTTATGATTTATACGATAAAAATTTTCCATTAAATAATAACGGAAATTTAATTAGTAAAGCAATGCTTCTTTATGAAAATAACATTGTAAAAGATGATGAAGCTTACCTCAGTTTTGACAAAGCATTCGCAAAAGACAAATTTCAATATAAAAACCCAAACGCTTTATTTACTTACTTTAAACTATTTAAAGAAAAATATAACGACAAGAAAAACAGTATTTCCTTTGACAATTTATTAAATAGATACAGTCAAGTAATTGAAGTTATTGAAAAAAACAGCGTTGACTTTCCAGAAAAAAAAGTTGAATTTGACAATGCAATTCTAGCAGTAAATTCATTAGTAAAAGATGATTTTAATAAAGAAAATATCATTTCTTATTCTGAAAATAATTTTGAATCTAATAAAGAAAATCCATTATGGCTATCGTCAACAGCAACTTTGCTTTCAGAAATAGCACCCAATTCAAAAATATTTGGAACAATTGCTAATAAATCACACACATTAAATCCTACTTCAAAATCGGCATATCATATAGCGAATTATAATTTAAAAAACAGGAACAGAGAAAAAGCATTAGAATATCTTTCTTTATCTGCAACATTGGCAACTGATAAATTAGAAAAAGCATCTATTTATTATACACTAGCAACTATTCTTGCTCAAGATAATAAAGCAAAATCTAAAGAAATGCTTCAATTGGCAATGCAAAACAATCCTGCTAATGGTGAATATGATATGTTTTTAGTAAATTTATATTCAAATTCTAATGAATGTGCAACTACAGAAATCGAAAAAAAAGCTATAAAACGACTTGTTTATTTAACAGCACAAAAAGCAGCATTAAAAGAGCCAAAATATAAAGCTACAGAATCTATTTTTGAAAAAGAAACTCAAAAAAACGCACCTACAAAAGAAGAATTAAATTCTTTGAAAAAATTTAATAACAAGGTTTTAATCAATTGTTGGATAAATGAAACAGTACAGTTTTAAAGCGATTCTTTCAATAAAAAAACTTTTTTTTGCATCAGCAATTATCTATTCATTGCTTGTAATGACTTCATGCGAAAGTAATTTTAAAGAAGTTCAAAAATCTAATTTTGCCGAATTTGCACCAAGCGGAGAAGCTGATTCTATTAATTTAAAATATACAGATTCAGGACGAATTAAATCAATCTTAATAAGCCCAAAAATGCTAGATTATGCAACTGTTGCGTTTCCTTTTACCGAATTTCCTGTTGGAATAAAAGTTACAATGTATGACGAAAATGGAAAAAAAACATTTGTAACATCAAAATATGCAGTATCATTTAAAAACACAGATTTAATTGATTTGCAAGGAAGTGTAAAAATAACAAACGAAACTGGACAAATATTTGAAACAGAACAATTGTATTTTGACCAAAAAAACGAATGGTTTTATACCGAAAAAAGATTTAAATTTACTGATCCAAAAGGATTCACTTATGGCGAAGGAGTAGATTTTAGTAAAGACTTTAAAATAATAAATTCGCAAAGAATAACTGGCGAAGTAGAAAGCTCAAAATAATTATGAATTATCTAAACATTACAAAATACATTTATTTAATCGTAGGAGCAGTAATGACTTATGATGCAATTTCTAAATGGAATGAGCCAGAAAAACCATGGCTACAAGTTATTATTGCCGCAACAGCATTTTTTACCTATTTTTTTAGAAGTCATTTTGCAAAAAAATTTGAAGAAAGAAAAAATCAAAACCAAAAGAATAGTCAAGAAAACCAATCTAATTCCTAAATGGAAATAGTAGTAATCATAACATGTTTACTTCTTTGTGCTTTTTTTGCAGGAATGGAAATTGCCTATGTTTCTAGCAATAAAATTTATCTTGAAATCGAAAAAAAACAAGATACTTTTCTATCAAAAATTTTAACAAAAATCACCGAAAAGCCGTCTAAATTTATAGCAACAATGCTTGTTGGAAACAATATTGCACTAGTTGTATATGGTTTTTTTATGGGCGATTTAGTAATGAATTGGATAAACTCCTTTGAATATCATTTCTCAGAACTTACTAATTTATTACTTCAAACTATAATCTCAACACTAATAGTATTAATAACTTCTGAATTCTTACCAAAAGTATTTTTTCAAATTTATGCCAATACATTGATTAAGTTTTTTGCAATTCCAAGCTATTTTTTCTACATAATATTTAACTATTTATCATCATTTGTAATTTGGATTTCTGATTTTATTTTAAAAAAATTCTTTAAAACCCAAGGCGATTATGTACCATCATTTTTTAGTAAAGTAGAATTAGGAAACTATATTAACGAACAAATGAGTACAGTGGATGAAAATGAAAATGTAGATTCTGAAATTCAAATTTTTCAAAATGCACTCGAATTTTCAGGAGTAAAAGCAAGAGAAATAATGACGCCAAGAACAGAACTTGTTGCTGTAGAGTTACATAGTTCAATATCAGAATTAAAAGAACTATTTATTAAAACAGGTTATTCTAAAATTTTAATTTATCAAAACTCATTAGATGATATTATTGGATATATACATTCGTTTGAATTGTTTAAAAAACCACGAAGCATTAAATCAATAATGATAGCTGTAGAATTTGTTCCAGAAACGATTTTTATTAAAGATGTCTTAAATCTTTTAACCAAAAAAAGAAAAAGTGTTGCAATCATTCTAGACGAATATGGAGGAACTTCGGGTATAATTACAGTTGAAGATATTGTTGAAGAACTTTTTGGAGAAATTGAAGACGAACACGACAATGACGAAGAATTGTTAGAAACTCAAATAGACGAAAACAATTACCTCTTTTCAGCTCGATTAGATGTTACTTATTTAAACGAAGAATACAAACTCAATATTCCAGAAAATGATTCTTATGGAACACTTGGCGGATTTATTGTAAATTTCACAAAAGAAATTCCTCAAAAAGGAGCTCAAATAGTAATTGATAACTTTCATTTTAGCATAGAAGAAGCTTCAAACACTAAAATAGATTTGGTGAAAATGACAATTAGAGAGTAAAAAATAAAAAAAATACTATTTTATTGTAAATTAATAGTCTAGTATTATAATTATTTCATAGATAATTGTATTTTCGCAAACTGAAATAAAAATAACAAACTTAAAAATGGCAGTTTTACAAAAAATCAGACAACGTTCATTACTTTTAATATTAGTTATAGGGTTTTGTCTATTAGCATTTATTATTGGAGATTTAATCCAAAACGGAGGTTTTAATTCACCTTCTAAAGACGTAGGAAATATAAACGGTAAAGAAATTCCATTTGAAACTTTTAGAATGAAAGTAGCAAATATGGAAAAAAACGGTCAAGGTACAACAACAACTCAAGCCGCAAATCAACTTTGGGATCAAGAAATTGCAATTGCATTGTTAACTTCTGAGTTTGAAACTTTAGGACTTCGTGCTGGTGAAAAACATATAATTGAAAACTTCAAAAACGATCCAAATATTGGTCAAAATCTTGCGTTTCAAAACGAATTGGGTAAATTTGATTTAAAAAAATTCAAAGAGTATTTTGTTACCAATCCTGATCAAGCTCAAATGATGAAGGATAGAGAAAAAGATGCTGTTTTAAATGCAAAATATCAAATGTATGCAGCGTTAGTAAAAGGCGGAATGTATACAACTACTGCAGAAGGAAAGTTTAAATATGAATTAGAAACCAACAAAGTTTCTTTTGAATATGTTGCCGTTCCATACTCAACTGTAAAAGATAGCGATATTAAAGTTACAGATGAAGAGTATTTAGATTACATGAAAAAACACGAGAAAAAATTCAAATCAGATGGAACTCGTGAAATAGAATATGTAATTATAGAAGATAAACCATCTAAACAAGATGAAGATGAAGTAAAAAATAAAGTAAATGCACTTTTAGTTGGAGGAGTTGTTTTTAACAAAGAAACCAATCAAAACGATACATTACCAAGTTTTAAAGCAGCTACAAATGTTCAAGAATTTGTTACTTTAAATTCTGATACACCTTATGATTCTACTTATATAGCAAAACAAGATTTGCCTGCAGAACATGCAGAAGCATTATTTAATTTGCCTGCAGGAGAAATTTATGGACCATACATGAACGGAAAAAACTATAGTATTTCTAAATCAATGGGAAGAAAATCAGGAGCAAAAGCTAAAGCAAGTCATATCTTAATAAGCTGGGAAGGAACACAATTGCCAAACAAAAAAGAAAAAAGAACTAAAGAACAAGCTAAAGCTAAAGCCGAAAGTATATTAGCTCAAGCATTAGCTAATCCTGCAAGTTTTGCAATGTTAGCACTAACAAGTTCTGATGATTCTTCTGCTCAACAAGGTGGTGATTTAGGGTTTTTTGGTCAAAATCAAATGGTAAAACCTTTCAATGATTTTGTGTTTAATAATCCAATTGGAAGAATAGGATTAGTAGAATCTGAATTTGGTTATCATGTTATTAATGTTACAGACAAACAAGATGCAATTCGTTTAGCTACAATAGCTCAAAGAATTGATCCTTCAGAATCAACTACAAATTTAGTATACACAAAAGCAACTAAATTTGAAATGGATGCAGCCGGAAAAGACTTTGCAACAGTTGCAAAAGCAGCTGGAGTAATTGTAAATCCTGCAATAAAAGCTAAGCCAATGGACGAAAGTTTTGGATCTGTTGGAAACCAAAGACAAATTGTAAAATGGGCTTATAACGAAGACACTAATGTTGGCGATGTAAAACGTTTTGAAATTGTTAATGTTGGTCACCTAATTGCTAAATTGAAAAAAGTAAACCAAAAAGGTTTGATGACTGTTGAAGAAGCTAAACCAATGATTGAAACTACTTTGAAAAATCAGAAAAAAGCCGAAAAATTAATGGCTAAAATGAAAGGTAGCTCACTTGATACAATTGCAAAAGCAAACGCAACAACTGTTCAACAAGCGTTAGATGTTACTATTGATAACCCAGTTTTAGCTGGAGCTGGAATGGAACTAAAAGTTGTTGGAACTGCTTATGGAACTGCTGCAAACAAAATTTCTGCACCAATCGAAGGTAACAGTGGAGTATATGTAATCAAAGCAAAATCAGTTGCGAAAGCACCAAAAATTGCAAAGTATGACGATTATGTAAATAAATTAAAAGGTAGCGCAGGTCAAGCTGCAGGAAGAATAATTCCAGCATTAAAAAATGATGCTAAAATTGACGATAACAGATTAGAATTTTATTAATAAATTTAAAATCTACAGTAATAAAAATCCCAATTTGTTTTTTCAAATTGGGATTTTTATTTTAATTTTAGATGATATTATAAAATCATTTCACAATATGGAATTACAATTTCAAATCCTTTTTCATTGAAATATTCTGTTGGGTTTTCTTTAGAAACTACCATAACAAAATCTCCACCCCAAGCACCAAGACTTTTTACAACACCAATAAAATCATGAAATAATATTTCTTGAACCGTTTGTAATTCTAAAACCAAACTCATTTCTATTTCGTGTTTTTTTAGAGCTTCAGCAAATTCTTTTACACTCTCAGTTTTTATAATTGTATTTGTAAAGGCATTAATTTTTTCAATAATTTTAAAAACTTTAGGTTGTTTATTATAATAAGATGCAATTGCCAATTTGCTATTTTGTTTTTTATTTAGATATACAAAATATATATTTTCTGTAAAATTTGGTTTAAAAACTATATTTTCAATCTTTGGTTTTTCATTAATTAATTGATAGAGAATTGCAGAATTATTTTGAGCACAAGCAATATCATAACCACTTCCGCCAAAACTATTTCTTAACAATGTAAAAGCATCAATTTGTAACCATTGAGAAATATTATTTATTAATGTTGATGATGTTCCTAAACCCCAAAATTTCGGAAAAGTTAATTCTGTTTTAATAGTGTAACCTCTTGATTTAGTAATAAAATCTGAATTCAATTTATAAGCTTCGCTCAAAATTTCAATTAAAGTATTCTTAATGTTTTTAGCATCATCAAATCGTTCTTTTCTAATTATAGATGAAAACGGAATTGTGTCTTCAAACCAAATGCTTCCGTCAGCATCAAAACTTGTCCAATGAATTAAATCGTTTTGTGCTTCTTCAATAATTAAATTCTGACCAAATTTTGTAGGTAATGCCAATGATTTCGCACCATCAAGAACAACATATTCTCCTGTTATTAATAATTTTCCGTTGCTGTAGAATTCTTTTTTCATTTATGATAAACTTGTTTCAGTAAAGTATTTGCCACGAAGACGCTAAAACACATAGTTTGTATATTAAAAGTTAATAATTTATATATTTTTTCACAAACTCACTAAGCCAACAAGCTTTTTTGTCATACTGAGCGCAGTCGAAGTGCCTTAATAAAAAACTTATTTCCTCAAATTTTCAATAAATTCAACTACTACTGAATGTGATATTGCATTATTTTCAAAATGTTTTTTTATCAATTTCCGTTCTTCATCAGTTGTTTTAAACTGATTTAAAATATTATTTATATGCATTTTCATATGTCCTTCTTGAATTCCAGTCGTGGTTAAAGAACGCAAAGCTGCAAAATTTTGCGCCAATCCTGTAACCGCAACCAATTTCATCAAATCATGCGCAGATGGTTTTCCTAAAATTTCTAAAGCCATTTTCACCATTGGATGCAACGAAGTTAAACCTCCAACAGTTCCCAAAGCTAAAGGAATTTCTAACCAGTAAGTAAAAATATCATTTTCTATTTTAGCATGAGATAAACTTGTATATTTTCCGTTTCTTGATGCATAAACATGAACTCCAGCTTCCACAGCGCGAAAATCATTTCCAGTTGCAAGCACAACAGCATCAACACCATTCATAATTCCTTTATTATGAGTTACAGCACGAAAAGGTTCTACTTCTGCAATGCGAATGGCTTGAATAATTTTCTCTGCAAATTCTTTAGGATTTGAAATGTTTTTATCTGATAATTCTTCAACTTTACATGAAACTTCTGCTCGTACAACGCAATTAGGAACATAATTAGATAATATGCTCATTATAACTTCGATATTTTTTTCTTCTTCTAAAAAATCATCAAAAAGTAAAGATTCTTCCTTTAAAGTTTTAGCAAATTGTTCTAAACAAGAGTTAATAAAATTAGCACCCATACTATCTTTGGTTTCAAAAGTAGCATGAAGTTGATAGTAATTTTCTAGTTCGTTGGTTTTATTTCTCAGTTCAATATCTAAAATTCCACCGCCACGTTTTTGCATATTTTTAGTAATGCTTTCAGTTGCAATGAAGAATTTATTTTTTATTTGTGAGAAGAATTTTTCTAGTTTTTCAGAATCACCTTTATAAATAAAATGAACTTGACCAATTTTTTCAGAATTTAAAACAGTTGCTTTAAAACCGCCACGAGTACTCCAATATTTTGCCGATTTAGATGCTGCAGCAACAACCGAACTTTCTTCAATAACCATAGGAATTGAATGATATTTTCCGTTTACAAGAAAATTAGGTGCAATTCCCATTGGCAAATAGAAATTGGTAATAGTGTTTTCTATAAATTCGTCGTGTAATTTTTGAAGATTTTCATCGCTATTCCAATATTGCTTTATTGTCGATATAGCTTCATTTGGATTTGAAAAGTATTCATTGGCAATCCAATTTATTTTTTCTTCTTTACTTAGTTTAGAAAATCCTGCAATGGCGTTTTTCATGTTGAAATGATTTTGGCTATATTTTTTGTAAAGATACGTTTTAGATTTTATTGTTATATTTGGTTTCAGATAAAAATAAAGCATCCTAAAATTGCATTTAACATAAATAATGGCAATTATTTCCAAATTTTTCACTAAAATTGGTGTCGTTTATAATCAAATTAAAAAATGAAATCAATTAAACTTTTTGCACTACTATTTTTAGTAAGTATTTCGCTAGTTGCACAACAAAAAATTACTGTTGAAGAAATATACACTGGAGCTTTTCGAACCAAAGGAATGGACGAATTGCAAGCAATGAAAAACACCAATCAATACACAATTTTAAATTCTGATAGAACTTCTAATAGTCAGCAAATAGATTTGTACGATTATGCTACACTAAAGAAAACATCTACTTTAATAGATACTAAAAGTTTCCCAGCATTGTCAGATGGAATTGATAGTTATACTTTTTCGTCTGATGAAAAACTTATTTTAATTGCTAACAATACCAATCCAATTTTTCGTCATTCGTTTACTGCCGATTATTATCTGTATAATTCTACAACTAAAGAATTATCTAAATTATTTGAACAAGTTCAAGAACCAACGCTTTCTCCAGATGGTTTAAAAGTGGCTTATGCTAAAGCAAATGATTTATTTGTATATGATATTGAGTCCAAACAAACGGTGCAAATTACTTCTGACGGAAAGAAAAACGCTATAATTAACGGAATTACGGATTGGGTTTATGAAGAAGAATTTGCCTTTGTGAAAGCATTCGATTGGAGTACCGATTCTAAAAAAATAGCATTTATTCGTTTTGACGAAACTGAAGTGCCAGAATTTACAATGAATATTTATAAAAAAGAATTGTATCCAACGGTTGAAACATTTAAATATCCAAAAGCTGGCGAAAAAAACGCTACTGTTTCTTTACATATTTATGATGTAAATGCTAAATCTAAAAAAGATATAAATCTTGGAAATTATCAAGACTTTTATATTGCAAGAATGAAATGGACGAATGATGCCAACATTGTTTGTGCACAAGTTTTAAACCGTCATCAAGACAATCTAGATTTGATATTTGTTGACGCAACTACTGGAAATGCCAAAGTTGTAATGAACGAAAAAGACAAAGCTTATGTAGATGTAACTGATAATTTAACATTTTTAAAAGACAATAGTTTTATTTGGACATCAGAAAAAGATGGTTTCAACCACATTTATTTATTTGATAAAACAGGAAAATTAAAAAATCAAGTTACCAAAGGAAATTGGGAAGTAACTGCTTATTATGGTTTTGACGAAAAAAACAAAACTATTTATTATCAATCGGTTGAAAATGGTTCAATAGTTCGGGATGTTTATAAAATTTCGCTCGACGGAAAAAAGAAAGTCAAATTATCACAACAAGTAGGAACTAATTCTGCCACTTTTAGTCCAAATTTTGATTATTTTATCAATACTTTTTCAAGCGTAACTGTTCCAACAATTTATACTTTGAATAATTCTAAAGATGGAAAACAAGTGCAATCTATTGTAAACAACGATGCTTTATTAGAAAAATTAAAGAAATATAATCTTCCAAATAAGGAATTTTTCGAACTTACTACAGAAAAAGGAAACAAGCTAAACGCTTGGATGATTAAGCCAAAAGATTTTGATGCAACCAAGAAATATCCAGTTTTTATGTATCAATATTCTGGTCCAGGTTCGCAAGAAGTTGCCAATAATTGGTTAGATACCAATGATATGTGGTTTATGATGTTGTCGCAACAAGGTTATATAATTGCTTGTGTTGATGGTCGTGGAACAGGTTTTAAAGGTGCAGCTTTCAAGAAAATTACCCAAAAAGAATTAGGAAAATATGAAGTTGAAGACCAAATTGATGCTGCCAAAGTTATAGGAAATTATTCTTATGTAGATAAAACTAGAATTGGTATATTTGGCTGGTCGTATGGAGGATTTATGGCAAGCAATTGTATTTTAAAAGGTGCAGATGTTTTTAAAACTGCCATTGCTGTTGCGCCAGTTACCAATTGGAGATTTTATGACAGTATTTATACCGAAAGATATTTACAAACGCCACAAGAAAACGCAAGTGGATATGACAGTAATTCGCCAATAAATTTTACAGATAAATTAAAAGGAAATTTTCTTTTAATTCATGGAACAGCAGATGATAACGTGCATTTTCAAAATTCAATGCAAATGATTGAAGCTCTGGTACAATCCAACAAGCAATTTGACTGGGCAGTTTATCCTGATAAAAATCATGGAATTTATGGCGGAAAAACAAGAATTCAATTGTATAATAAAATGAC
>NZ_JAYVFH010000248.1:0-3473 GCF_043773265.1 Flavobacterium sp.
TTTTTAAAAAAAGTTATCAATAATCCGATTACAAATCACTATTTTTGAAAAACAATCTGACAACAAATGTTGTCAACCTATATCAGGAAATGACAGAAAATGAGCATAAAAGAAATATCGAAAAAAAACAAAAACAGGTATTTATACGTATACACAAATCAAATTTTTAATTAATATTTGTAAAATCTAAAAGTTTCTTTTTTTTACATTGCCAGATAATCTAACATAATTAACATGTATGAATTACATTTGTTGGAAATATGAAGGAATGGTTGGTTGTTCCAACAATAAAAATTGTGAAAGGCAGAATTTTATTAACTAACGCTTTATCTTTTGACTGCCTAAAAGTGCCGGAAGCACAATCAAAAGGACAAAGCACAAAAACATTTTAAAAATGAAAACAATTAAAACCGTATTTTTTTCTTTACTTGTTCTTTTTATAGGAACAAGTTTGATTACCAGTTGCTCGAATGATGAGGAAACAAATTCTAACGTTCTTGAAAACACAAAAGTTTCTACATATCTAAAATCATTTTATTCTACAAGTTATCAGCTTGGAAAATCTGTTGAAACAAAATCGAAAAATAGTACATCTGAATTAAACAGAAGTGCAGAAGTTGAAAACATAGTTATTACAGAGGTTTTTGTAGGTGATGATGCAATAGCTAGAGGATATGTTGTTACAGATAAAAATACTAATGATTTTTTATATTTTATAGACGTAAATAGATTAGAATACAAATTAACGACAGTTAAAATTGATGTAAATGACACAAAAGTATTTAATAATATTGACGAACTTGATAAATATTTAAGTACTGATGAATTTGACTATATTAAAATAGCTGAAGACTATGTAGCAGAACAATCAGCCGAAAGAAGATTTTGGGGTTGGGGACCAATGTTTGGTGGTGAATGTAAAGGAGGAGTTAGAATTATGTACCATACTTATTATGTTTTTGGGATAGGAGTTGATACAGACCCAGTTCTAGCATCAGATGGTGTAAGTTCATTACAGGAACCATGTGGTGAAGCAGTATTAGGAGATTAAGATTATTAAAGTTAAGACCAATTAATCATGAAAAAAACAATTTATTTATACCTATTTATTATTAGTTGGTCTAACTTCTGTTTGTCCCAAACTATTAGTATAAAAAACAATGAAACTCTAGAACCAATTTCATTGGTGAATATTTCTTTAGAAAATGGAGAAGGAAGTTTTACATCTGATGAGAATGGAACATTTGTAATACCAATCAACAAAAAAAGTAAAAGTTTGATTTTTAATGCAATTGGTTTTGAACAACTACAAATAGATATTGACAAAATTAAAAATCCAATTTTACTAAAGACAAAAAGCATTCTCCTTAAAGAAGTTGTCATCTCAAAGTCAAAAAAAAATACTTCAAAAATTGGTAGTATTAAAGGTAAAAAAATAGTACATATTTTACATGATGTCACAGATGATGAACTCAAACCATGTATTATTGCAAAATATTTTGAGCTAAACAATCAAAGTGACGAAGCTTTACTAAAAACAATCAAAATAAAAACATCATCCTCATCATTAAAACCTTTAATAAATTTTAGAATTTACTCAAAAGGACTTGATAATAAACCTAATGAAGTTTTATACAACGAAAACTTACTTTGTACTATTAATAAGGGTGACAATACAACAAAAATGGATTTATCTACTTTAGGTATTGTTTTACCTAAAAATGGTTTTTTTGTTGCAGTTGAAATACTTGTTATTGATAAAAATAAACAAGAAAGTAAATATGTATACAAAAATGTTGAACATATTCATAAATTTTATTATCCGATATTAAAAATGACACAAACACAAGAATATGTAGACACATGGTATAATGTAGGAAAAGATTGGCAAAAAAACAATAAACTTTCAATGTTGATGGAATTAGAAATAGAAGAGTAAATTGTTTTTATTTGATAATTTATAAAATAAATTGTCTATTCAAATTCAATTATACATTTTTGGATTTCTCAACTATCTAAAAACCAATAAATATGGCATCAACATCAGAAACAGGTCACGCAAAAAATGTAGCAACCTTCGAAGACCTCATTAGCTTTTGCACAGGCTACGGAGCAACCTACAACCCATCAAAAGTAGCGTTAAAACTTCCGGCACTGGCTACCCAACTTACCGGAGCGAACGCAGCATTGCAAGCAGTCAAAGTGGCCAAGACAGCTTACGACAATGCAACCAATGCAAGAGAAGTTGCTTTCAAACCACTCAAGCCATTGGCGACAAAAATTGTCAACGGCCTTGCAGCCACAGAAGCTACTGCACAAACGGTGGACGATGTAAAGTCAACAAACATAAAAATTCAAGGCAGACGGGCTAAAGCCGTTGAAAAACCCGATGCTAAAGCTTTAGCTGCCGGAGCAGAACCCGTAAAGACAGCTTCAACTTCTCAACAGAGCTATGACAAGTTGATAGATCATTTCGCACAACTTATAGCAACCCTGACAGCAGAGCCAAAATACATTCCGAATGAAAATGAATTGAAAGTTGCGACTCTTAATACTATGCTGACAGACCTGAGAGCAAAGAACACGGCAGTAATTACGGCCACGACCGCGTTAAGCAATGCCCGTATAGCCAGAGACAAAGCCTGTATGCTGAAATAGTGGGCATGGTCGACACAGCGCAGGACATAAAACAATATGTAAAATCCCTTTTTGGTGCAACGAGTCCCCAATACAAACAAGTAAGCGGACTTCAGTTCAATAGACCCAAGGGCGACTAAGAAACAGACACCCCGATTTATAAAGTAGGCAGGTGGATTTTAAATTCTCCTGACCTACTTTTAAATTGGAACTTCCACGAAACAAATTAGAGCTTCCATGAAATAAATTAGAGCTTACACAAAGTTAATACTGACATCCACGAAATAGATTCTTGCTTCCATAAAGTTAAAACTCACACCCACGAGGCAAATTAGAGCTTCCAGAAAGTTAAAACTCCGACCCGTGAAACAAATTGGAGCTTCCATTAAAAGAAATCCCACGGAGACACAGTAGAAAAGAGCAAACGGACGATCATTTAACCCGAAAGTGAGGCCGACCCTGGCAGCACACTTGCCAAAGCCCGCACAGTCCGACACGCAAACCCAAAGCTTTGCCAAGAGTGCCGCACCCACGCACCAATATTGGAGAGAGTAGCAAGAGTAAATGGAAAGATTAGGTACGGTTGCCCAGCCCGCTTGGACACTATATATAGAGTGACCCAAGGACAAAGAAGAACAAGAGAAAAATAAACGGGGACTACCCTTCTTACAACTTGACTGTTTGACGACAACTGGCAGACCCACTTATATCTTGACGGAAGGAAGGGCACTGGCGGTAACAATGTGCATGTGCCATATTGCTGGTTCAGTGTAGCATTGTAGTTTTAGTTTCTTAATTTCGTTCGGTGTCGTGGGACAAAACGCAGCAGGTCGCTA
>NZ_JAYVFH010000249.1:0-2933 GCF_043773265.1 Flavobacterium sp.
CGCAGAGCGAAGCATTTCATTATTAATGCCAGTCAATTTTATCACAAAAGGTTGAATCGGAATCTCTGGATTTACCAAACTAATGAATTGATCGACAATCTCGTGACCGTCAAATTTGTAAATGGCAATTTCGGTAATTCCTTCTTCGTTGAATTGTCCTCCAGTGGTTTCTATGTCGAGTATAGCGTACAAGATATTTGTTTAAAGTTTAATATTTGAAGTTGTGCAGCTTCAAAATTCATTGTTCGTCTTTCAATAATCAAATATTGAATTAACGATTACCAAAGATACGACTTCCTATTCGAACCATCGTACTTCCACAGTCAATTGCGAGTTGATAATCGCCAGACATTCCCATTGATAGAGTGTTCAGTTGGCAGTTGAATGCGGAAGTACAATGGTTCGAATTGGAAGTAGTATCTTTGGAGGACGAAAATGAATGTTGAATTAAGATTAACGAATGTTGAATTTTGAAATTTTTAAAGAATACTAAAATTTATATAATAACTTGTACTGTATATTAGACATAGAAACCACCGGAGGACAATTCAACGAAGAAGGAATTACCGAAATAGCTATTTACAAATTCGATGGTCACGAAGTTGTAGATCAATTTATTAGCTTGGTAAATCCAGAAAAAGAAATTCAGCCATTTGTAGTTAAATTGACTGGAATTAATAATGCAATGTTGCGATATGCCCCAAAGTTTTATGAAGTTGCAAAAAGAATTATTGAAATCACTGAAGATTGTATTCTTGTTGCTCACAATACTTCATTCGACTATAGAATTTTAAGAACAGAATTTAATCGTTTGGGTTATGATTTTATAAAACCAACGCTTTGCACTGTTGAATTATCTAAAAAATTGATTCCTGATCAACCATCTTATAGTTTAGGAAAATTAGTTAGAGCACTTGGAATTCCTATGGCAGATAGACATCGAGCAAGTGGTGATGCAATGGCTACTGTAAAATTATTCAAAATGCTTTTGGATAAAGATATAGAAAAAGAAATTTTAATTAGTTCAATTAAAGCCGAAATAAAAAGTGGTTTAACTCCAAAACTATTAGATATTGTTGAAAGTTTACCAAATAAAACTGGTATTTATTATATCCATAATGAAAAAGGAAGTCTAATTTATATTGGAAAAAGTAAAAATATTAAAAAGCGTGTTAATCAACACTTTACCGGAATTTCAATCAAGAGCAAAAAAATTCAAACCGAAGTGTTTGCTGTTACTTATGAAGAAACTGGAAGCGAGTTTATTGCTTTATTAAAAGAAAGTGAAGAAATAAAAATTAACAAACCCATTTATAATCGTTCTCAAAGAAAAAGTATTTTTCAATGGGCTTTGTATGATGTATTAGATTCAAATGGATATTTGGGTTTACAACTTCTAAAAGCTGATGGACGAAAAAAAGAGATTACATCGTTTACATCTGTTCAAGAAGGAAAAAATTATTTATTTAGAATTACTGAAAAATATAATTTGTGCCAAAAACTTAACGGATTATATGAAACCCAGAATGCTTGTTTTCAATATAAAATAAAAGAATGTAATGGTGCTTGCATTGGCGTTGAGTTGCCAGAAACTTATAATAAACGTGTTGAAGATTACATCAACGAAATGAGTTTTGAAAGCAATAATATGATTATTATTGATAGAGGAAGAAAGGTTGATGAAAGAAGTGCTATTTTAATAGAAAACGGAATTTATAAAGGTTATTGTTTTTATGATTTGAATTATCAGATAACCAATATCGAAATATTAAAAAACATTCTTATTCCGATGCAAAATAATCGTGATACTCGCACTATAATTCAATCTTATTTAAGAAAAAATAAGGTTATGAGAATTATGAAATTTTAATAATCAGTGGTCAGTATTTATTGCTCAGTCAACGACATTAAACAACTTTAAACTCTTAAACAAATTAATATTGGATAACTATCTAATAACCATCATCGGACCAACTGCAATTGGAAAAACTTCCTTGAGTATTGCATTGGCACAACATTATGGTTGCAATATTATTTCGTGTGATAGCAGACAATTTTACAAAGAAATGAAAATTGGTACTGCGGTTCCAAATGATGATGAAATGGCTGCAGCTACACATCATTTTATTCAAAATAAATCGATTTTTGAAAATTATACAGTTGGTGATTTCGAAAAAGAAGCAATAACAAAATTGGATGAATTGTTTTTAAAAAATAATGTTCAAATAATGGTTGGTGGTTCTGGTTTGTATGTTGATGCAGTTTTGAAAGGATTTGATGAATTTCCTGAAATTGATTCTAAAGTACGTGATGAAGTTCGTTTAAATTATGAACAAAAAGGAATTGAATACCTTCAAAATCAATTGAAAGAATTAGATTTAGAATACTTTAATTTTATTACCAAAACCAATGCGCAAACGCTACAAAATCCGCAACGAATGATGCGTTTTGTTGAAGTTTGTATTTCTACTAAAAAAAAATATTCTTCTTTTTTAAATAAAGAAAAAAACAGCAGAAACTTCACTCCTATTATTGTCGGATTGGAAGCTGAAAGAGCAATAATGTACGACCGAATCAACCAAAGAGTTGACATAATGATGCATGAAGGTTTGCTAACTGAAGCAGAAAAATTATTTCCAAATAAAAATATGAATGCATTAAAAACAGTTGGTTATAGAGAATTATTCGATTATTTTGAAGGAAAAATAAGTTTAGATTTTGCCATTAAAGAAATTAAAAAAAACACAAGACGCTTTTCTAAACGTCAATTAACTTGGTTTAAACGAACAGAAAATGTAGTTTGGTTTGATTATTTAATAGATAGAACAGAAATCATAAATTTTATAGAAAATAAAATTAGTAACACAGATTTAGGAAATTAACGTAATTTTAATAATTTTTAAATTTCTTAAATCTGTGTTACAAAAACAAAA
>NZ_JAYVFH010000250.1:0-4517 GCF_043773265.1 Flavobacterium sp.
TTCCAATTGGAAGGTCTTTACATTTTTTTTTAACAAAATTAATTTTTAATTATAATTTTTTGTTTCGTAATTCCATATTTATTTTGTCCAGCCAAAATATAGAAACCATCTGCAATATTCGTAACTTCCACTTGAAAGTTATTTTCTTTATTTAATTGTAATGATTGAATCAACCTTCCGCTTTCATCAATTAAATAATAATTTCCTTCATTTTCAGATTTGATAGTAAATGTCCCATTACTAGGATTTGGAGCAACCATTAATACTTGCACATTTAAAAGTGAATCGTTATTATTTATTAAATTTTCACCTTCATAAGTTCCTTTAGCAACTGTTGCTAAAACATTCAAAGTATAATCTTCTACTTCACCAAACGATGACACACCACAAGGAGTTAAATTTGGACCACTACTAGAACGCGTTAATCTAATTCTCATTCGTTTACTACCTAATGGAGTTCCAACTGGAGCTACTATTGAAGTTGTAAAAGGTCCAACTCCAGTTGCAGAAGCATACACGGCTTCACCAGCATCGGTTAAAACACCATTATTATTCCAATCACACCAAATTAGTACTCTATCACCTGTATTCGCAGTACCTAAAGTAACTGTTATAGCATTTGAACTTCCAACAACAACGTTCGTTGACAATGCAGTGTAATTACTGTATGAAGAATTTGTTGTAGTGTTGTTTATAGTTCCCATAACCACTTTCGTAATACGTTCATTTTTGATAGTAGTTGTTGATGCTGCACAATAAGAATTAATTGACATGGTTATACTATTACTCGAAGCAATTGTTGGGCTTACACAAGTAGCGTTAGAAGTCATTACACACGATACTACTTGACCATTAGTTAAGGTTGTTGTTGAATATGATGCTGAATTTGTACCTACATTGGTAGTTCCAACTTTCCATTGGTATGTTGGTGTTCCACCGTTTGTTGATGTAGCAGTAAATGTAACTGATGAACCAGATGCACTAGGATTAGTTCCAGTAGTTATAGCGATACTTACAGATGGTATAAGTGTAGGATTATAACTTATTATTATTCCGTTACTAGACACCATTGAAGGAAGCGCACAAATAAGACTTGATGTAAAATCACAACTAACGATTTGTCCAGCCAATAATGATGCAGTTGTAAAAGTTGGTGAATTTGTACCAGCAATAATTCCATCTACTTTCCATTCATAGATTGGAGTAGCTCCACCATTTGTTGCTGTAGCAGTAAATGTTTTTGAAGCACCTGTACAAGAAGGATTAGTTCCAGATGTTAAAGCTATTACAACAGTAGGAACAATCTGAGTTGAAACAGCTACTACAATTGCATTTGATGTGGCTGGACTTCCAATACCACCAACTAAATCTGATGTTAACACACAAGAAACAGTTTGGTTATTAGTTAAAGTTGATGTAGTATAAGTAGTCGAATTGTTTCCAACACTAATTCCGTCTACAAACCACTCATAAATTGGCGTTGAACCACCATTTGTAGGTGTTGCTGTAAATGTAATTGGTTGTCCATAACAAGAAGGATTTGTTCCATTACTAATAATAATATTAACTCCTACATTATTATTAACACAAGGTTGTATTTGATAAGAAAATATTCTAGTTCGTGCTGCACTTGAACCTGAAGTTCCTCCCATATATTCGCTTGTTCCCCAAAAAGTAACACCATCTGGATCTAAACTTGTATGAGCATAATCTCCTACTCTATTTCCACCTGATTGAAAACCTGTTCCAGCTACAATAAGGGTTTCTGTCACTGGTAAAGTTCCTAGAGGATCACATGATCTTCTTCCTGTATAATATAATCCTGGAAAAATAGAAGTTGCATTTGATTTAAGATAATTAATACCAATTGAACCATTATTATCCATTGCCATTGAACCCATCCAACGAGAATCTGCATCTGGTGAATAAATACCTTCTTGATACATTGTCCAAACTCCAGTAGTTTGATCTTGTCGCAATTCACACCATTTTATACTGCGTTGTGTTGAACTTGCTTTAACACTCCAATTTAATAATAGACTATTGTAACCAGACCATTTTCTTATTTGAGCACGATACATTAAAGCACCACCTATACCATCTAATTTTTGCGTTGTTCCAGGTTGAGAAACATCATTCCAACTTGGATCATAAGAAGCATCAAAAGCTGCGGTTGGAACATTAGCAGCTAAAGTTACAGTTGCTGTAGGAGTTGCTGGAATCCAATTAACTGACATATTGTATATGTTTACAGCATCAGAGAAACCTGTACCCCAACCATTATCAGAATATGAAAAAATTGGGCAAGGTGTTCCTGCTGGCATCAAATTAGAATCAGCTGTATCGCCTGGAAGTGGAGAGAAAAAACCAGTTGGTTTTGGTGGGCTAAAATTAACATAAATAGAACGTGCACCTGGAGTTCCAGCTAATAATGCAGTTCTATCAAAACAAAAAACTTTTTGTGTTGTTTGATTGGATGTCATATAATAACCATCTTGCCAAACACTAAATTTTAAATAATCTGGAAATTGTGGTGATACATATGTATAAGTATAATATGAACCTGTTGGATCGTTTGTTGTAGAAACTGCTATATATATTTTTTTATCAGTACTTGAGCCAAATTGTGCTAAAAACCATCTATCAGCAGCTTTGTCATACATAACAACTGGATCTCCTGCATTGGCAGTTGCTGGAGTCCATAAACTTCCCAAAGCACCTGTTAACATTACTGCTCCAGTAGATTTGTTATATATTTTAAATGTTGTAGAATTAATCATTTGAACATAATGATTTGGTCCAACTGCTCCAGAAGGATCATAAGGTCGAAAGCCACTTGCAGTTTGTCCAGCAATGTTTAATTTTATTGGCAATGCAACTACAGTACCCATTTTACTCTGAATACTTTCATTATCATTTCCATATGCAATGCCTTTATTTGTGACTGTAAATGGAAATTTTTGTGCTTTACGATTTTTTCGGTCTTCTGATTCTTTTTCACCATATAATTTTGATTCATCTACAGGATTTTCAGCAAAAATTTCTCGAATAGGTCGAGTCACAGCATAATCAGAAGCCGCAACTACTCCAGTTTTTTTGTCCTGCGCCAATAGTTTAAAAGACGCCAGTATGACAAAAATAATAAATAAAGTTTTTTTCATAAATTTAGTTTATATCAATTAAAGTTTAAGTTATATGTTTGTTTTTTAGTATAAAACAGCCACGAATTTACTTAAAATTAAGCTAATTAAAATATTGAGTCCTAAAATCAATAAACAATTAAAATCATAATTTTGTTGATAACTAAAGTTAGATAGACTGAATACTAAATTTCAAAAAATGTTTGTCTTGTCTTGATTTAGGATGACTGATTCATTAAATAATTATGAAAGCAGATGGAAAGATATTTTTTATCTTCCAAAATGTGAATCTGTAACTTTTGTTGATTAATCTTTACTTAACTTTTAAATTAAACTATATATTTGCAAAAAAAATTAAGACATGAAAAAGTATTTTATTTTATTATTATTTATTTCCTTTTCTGCAATTGCTCAAGATCATCATTTTAAAGCTGAACGAAAAGAAGTGTTTTGGCAATTATCGTTTAAAACTACAGAAACAGATATTTTGAATTTAATTGATAAAAATCATGCAAAAGTTACTGTGAATAAAGAAGACAATACAGGCAAAGGTTCTAAATTGAATTGCGATTGCAAAGGTGGTGGTTGGTATTTTGAACAAGCATTTGATATTAATTTTACTGTAGAAATAAACAATGACGAATACAAAGTTACAGTTTATGATATTACATTTGATGGAGAAAGCGAAGAAAACACTAATAATCGTTTAGAAAATTATGTATTACGAATAGGTCAAAATGTATTTCATACTACTGAAAAAAATAAAATAAACATGATGTGTTTGGATACTTACTTTACTAAACTTTTTAAGATATCAAATTCAGAAATAGTTAATTAAAATGAAAAATGTTTTTTTACTTTTATTTTTTGTGACTGGAATTTCCTTTGCTCAAAATTTGCATTTTAAAATCGAAAACAAAGAAATTTTTTGGGAAGCTACTTTTTCAACAACAGATAATGATGTTCTTGAACAAATTGATAAAACAGATAAACGAGTTGAAACCAACAAACTTGATAATACAGGAAAAGGAATTAGATTGTTTAGCATTTGTAAATTAAGACAATATACAAATGATGATGATAACGAATATAAACTTAGTTTTGATTTTAAAGTTACTTTCGATGATAACAAATATACAGTTAGAGTATATAACTTAAATTATATTTATGATAGAGAATATAGAGTAGATTTAAGAAAATTCAATTTTAGTAAAAAATTCTCTGATAAAGACCAAACAATTTTATCTACTGGCAATAACCATGAAAGATTATTTGAATGTTTCGAAGAAAATTTCATGAAGACTTTTAAAACACAAAATTCAAATCTGGTTAATTAAAAAACTATTTTTTTTTAATATTACCAGTCAATTTCTTTTT
>NZ_JAYVFH010000251.1:0-8836 GCF_043773265.1 Flavobacterium sp.
GATACAATTTGTAAATATTTTAAAATATAAATTTGAACTCATACTAACTAAAATCTTGATGTTGGCTTATTTGGTTTATATATATCGTAAAACTTATCATTAAAATTTCTCGATGGGATTAATTTTTTTCTAACAACTCTTATTCTTTCATATTGCTTAATCTCAACATCGTTATATGATAAAGGAAGAATCTCTTTACTATGTTCTATAAATTGTAATATTTCTTTTTTGTTCATTTTATAAATATTCAGCTATTTTTTTTTCAAGATTGTAATTACACGGAAACGACACCATACCAAACTGACCAACTGGATTGACTTCTAAAAACACATATTCATTCTCTAGAGTTACAATCATGTCAATCGAACCACAATTCAAATCAATTTTTTCCATTAACGCAGTGATTTTTTCTTCAACTTCATTAGGTAATTTAAATGGAACACATCTATTTGGTCTTGTTTTGTTATAGTTTCTAAAATCAATATTGGTTTGATCATCATTTTGAGAAAAAATAGCCATACTATAAAAATTTCTTTCTAAATAAAAAATACGAAGTTCATATTTTTTTTCTATGTAATTTTGAGCCAAGGATGGAAAAAAATTTTCAGAGTTTACCTTCTTCAAATCAATCAAACTTGTGAAATTGATTATGGTAAAATCATCAAAATCTTGCATACAATTTCCAGAGATAACTTTGGTAATATATCGTTCTCTTGAATTATCTAAAATTTTACTCAGATAAGTCTTATTAGAAATTATAAAATCATTTGGAGTTTTTAATTTAAATTTTCTAGCAATATCACCTATAATTAGTTTATTTACAGAGCTATTTTTAAACGAGTTTAAATGTTTTATTTTATACAATCTATAATGTAAAAATTGAATAAATGTTCGAATTTCTTCATTCCTCAACATATCAATTTGTTCTATATGTGTTTTTTCAAATCCAGTAACATTAAAATATCCTCTTCTGTACCAGAAACTTTTAATTTCAGATAATAAGAAAGAACTTGAATTCATCTTAAAAACAATATCATCTCCAATAAACTCTAACTCAATTTTATCAGTTTCATTAATTCTAAACCATTTTTTATTGAGAGTATTTAACCATTGAAGAACATCTGTTGTTGAACTATCATCCTCTTCAGATAATATTAATATCATATATTATTTATAAAAAATGCTTGGAATTACCCAAGCATTAGCTTAAAATTTTAATTAAACATATTCATTATGCCATGGTCCCCAACCAGTACTCCCTGAATTATCAGTTCTTTTCCTTACACTAGCATCACATCTACCAGTAGCTGATGATGATGTCTCAGAGCCAGCTTTAATTTCTGTTTCCCAAGTACCATCTCCACCTCCAAATCCTCCTCCATCAGTTAAACCACCAAAAACATTACTTAATTGATTGTCTTCTAAACAAGAAACTTCTTTCTTGAACTCTTTAATTGATTTTAATTTACTCATATTTAAAAATTTAAAAATTACATAATTATTCACTCCAATCTTTTTTATCTCTCCAATCAAAATATTTATAACTAGTCAATCCAATAGATTTTCTAATTGAGTCAATTTTTTTATGATTTAAAAGTGGCACGTTTTGCTCTATATTTTCTCCTGTTATCGTTCCAAAGTATTGCATATTTTGTGTATTCCAAATATATTTATCATAAATATCTGCATAAATTGTTGGTGAACAAGAACCATTTTTTACATATATAAGTATTTTAGCTAGTAAATCTAATATAACATCATTAACCTCTGCCTGATGTATTAAAAGAATATAAAAATTTGAATATGTTTTAATATTATTTTCATCAAAATATAAATCATTACCAATTAACTTATCACTTGGATAGCCATTTTGCTCAAAAATTTTATTAATATCGATAATGTGTTTATTTAAATAAAACCTAATCTTCTCTTTGCTGTAAAAACTACCTCTCACTGACTGATCTTCTCTTACTAATGTATCTATTTCAGCAATTAACTCAAAACTTAAACTGTTATAATATTTATCTTTTAATTTTTGAACTTCATCTTTTTCAAGTTTTGAAAGTTTAAAAATTGTATCTGAAAGTTTTTTATAATCCGAAGAATTCACACTATAACTACCAAACTTAGTTAAAGATTTTTTTATTTTACTTTCTATATCAAAACTATTTCCAGTCATTATAGAAGAGGCGATAAAAGTATTATATTCAAAAAAAACAGGCATATTTATTGGTTCATACTTTTTAAACAAACTATCTAATATCCTGTAACTTCCCTCGTAATCTTTTAAAACAAACAAACTATCAGCTTCATAAACCTTTAAATAATAAGGAATATAATTAACTTCTTCCTGCATTTTTTTTTCAACAATTAGATTGTTTTTAGGTTTACAAGAAATTATTAATAATAAACTCATTAACAATAACAATTCAATTTTTTTCATAGTAATAAAATTTATTCTTCCAAATTTATTGATTTGTTTTGTTATGTCAAATTTGTAAGTTTATTTTTAAATAAAAAATTACTTTTTCGAGTAAAATATTACTTTTTAAAAAATAATTATTACTTTTACGTAAATTTAAAATTTTTTATTATGGAGGAAGTATTGTCAAAAATAAAAGAATATCGTAAGAAAAAAGGATTTTCTTATGAAAATATGGCACATGAATTAAATACATCTGCTGCTGCATATAGAAAAATAGAACTCAACCAAACAAAACTAACAGTTGAACGATTACAACAAATCGCTCAAATTTTGGAAGCTAAATTAGAAGATTTATTAGATTTAAAGGCAAGTACAGAATTTAATCAAACTAATAACGAAACTGCAACTGGATACCAACAACAAATTGAGAATTTTTATCAAGAAAATAAAGAGAAGTCAGAAAAAATAGAACAAATTTATGAATCTAGATTAAAAGATAAAGACACGATGATTTCTCAATTGCATAAAATTATTGATAAGTTCGCTAAGTAAAAAAAAATTAAACTCGAAGAAGAAAACCAACAGTTGAAAGAGCAGTTGAGAAAGTGATTTAAAAAAATTGTAACTTTGTTTTATAAAATTTAGTTATTATGAACTTATTAGAAAGAATTACAATTAATCCTGAAATACTTCATGGAAAACCATCTATTAGAAGAATGCGTTGGTCAGTTGAAATGGTTCTTGATATGCTTGGTTCAGGTATGTCTAGTGATGAAATTATTGAAGACCATCCAGAATTAGAAAAAGAAGATATTTTAGCATGTCTTAAATTTGCAAAAATGTATTTATCAGGTCAATCTATTCAAAATGTTGCCTGATGAAGTTTTTATGTGATGTTCATATTTCATTTAAACTTGTAAATGCAATTAAAAATTTAGGTTTTGATTGTATTCATGTAAATTCCATTTTAGATAAATGGTTTTCCAAAGATTCTGAAATTACAAAATTTGCTGATGAAAATGATTATATAATGATAACTAAAGATGCAGATTTTAGAGATAGTTTTTTTATTAAGCAATCTCCAAAAAAAACTAATAAAAGTTAATTTAGGAAATATTTCTAACTCAGAATTAATTAGAATTTTTACAGAAAATATTCAGAAAGTTGAACTAATATCTCAAAATAATCTAAAATTCATTATTGAAATAGATATTGAAAACATTAATTATATAACTTTATAATAGTACATAAATTCATGGTTATAGGATTAATAATCTAAATACCAATTAAAAATATCGCATCGCACACCAACTGAAAACCATGTTGTGCTTTCTTTAAAATCCAGTATGAATGTGGCGATAAAAAATATACTTCATTTGTAAAAGTGATGTTTATGAAGCTTGTTTATAATAAACCTATTCTGTTGGTTAATGAAATTAGTATTGAAAAAATAAAAAACGGCTAAAAATGTAATATTTTTTAGCCGTTATAATAAAATTTTATAGCTACAACAATTTATCAATTATCATTTCTTCAGTAATTCCTTCGGCGTCGGCTTTGTAATTTTTTATAATTCTATGTCTTAGAATTCCTGTTGCTACTGCTTTTACATCTTCAATGTCTGGAGAGAATTTGCCTTTAAAAGCTGCATTGGCTTTGGCAGCAAGAATTAAATTTTGCGAAGCTCTTGGTCCTGCACCCCAATCTAAATAATTTTTTATATACTCGTTGGATAAAGCATTGTTTGGTCGCGTTTTGCTAACTAAAGTTACTGCATATTCAATTACGTTATCTGCAACTGGTATTCTACGAATTAGTTGTTGAAAATCTATAATCTCTTGTGCTGTAAATAATGGATTTATAGTAGGTTTTGCATCAGATGTTGTGGTTTTTACTACTTCAACTTCTTCGGCAAACGATGGATAAACTAGTTTTATGGCAAACATAAAACGGTCTAATTGAGCTTCTGGCAAAGGATAAGTTCCTTCTTGCTCAATTGGATTTTGGGTTGCTAAAACAAAGTATGGCAAATCTAATTTATAATTTTGACCTGCAATTGTTACTGAACGTTCTTGCATTGCTTCAAGCAAAGCTGCTTGCGTTTTAGGTGGTGTTCTATTAATTTCATCGGCAAGAATAATATTAGAAAATATTGGTCCTTTAATGAATTTAAAATGACGGTTTTCATCAAGAATTTCGCTACCAAGAATATCTGATGGCATTAAATCTGGAGTAAACTGAATACGTTTAAAATCTAAACCTAAAGCTTGCGAAATAGTATTAACCATCAACGTTTTAGCCAATCCTGGAACACCAACTAAAAGTGCATGTCCTCCAGAAAAAATACTTAATAAAATTTGATCTACTACATCGTCTTGTCCGACAATAATTTTGGAGATTTCTTTTTTTAATTCTAATCTTTTTTGAACTAGGTTTTGTATTGCTGTTACGTCTGACATTGTTTGGTATTAGATTTAAGATTTTAAATATAAGTAAAAAATCGAAATTATTGCTTTTTCAACCAATTGTTTGCAAATTCACAATCTCTATAATCATCATTGATGTTAATGTATGATTCTTTGATTTTTTCATCTGTCCATTTTGCAATAGCAGAAATTTGCTTTTCTTTTAGCGCTAATTCTTTAATTTTAGTATAATCTTTACTATAATCGGCAGCATGCTCGTTGATTCTATTGGTTACAACAATCATTTTAATTTTTTTACCACTTCTTGGATCTTCTTCTAGAATTGGTTCTGTAATTTCGTTATCTTTTAAATTAGAAACTTGTGCATATAATTCTGGATCCATTTTAGTTAACTCAAAGTGTGTATCTTGAGTTTTTGGATTTATTAATATTCCGCCATTGGCTTTAGTTTCTTTCTCCTCAGACATTGTTCTTGCTGCTTCTGCAAATGTTATTTCTTTATCTTCAATTCTTTTCTTGATAAGAAGTGCTTTTTCTCTTGCTTCTGTAATGCTTTCGTTAGAAACTTTTGGCATCATTAGAATATGTCTTAGCTCTAAATCTTGACCTTTAATTCTTTCTAATTGAATGATATGATATCCAAATTCGGTTTCAAATGGCTCAGAAATTTCACCTTCCTGTAATGAAAATGCAACATCTTTAAATTCTTTTACAAAAGCAGTTTTTTTATTTATTAAATAATAACCACCACTAGATGCTGATGCTCTATCGTCAGTATAAATCACAGCTCTAGTTTTAAAACTTGCTCCTTCTAGAACTTCTTTTTTTATTTCTTTAAGTTTGTCTATTACTCTTTGCTTTTCGGCATCTGTTATTTTTGGTACAATTACAATTTGAGCAATTTCTAATTCGGCACCAAAAACTGGTCTATCATTTTCTGGAATTTTCTTGAAAAAATTTCTAGTTTCTTCTGGAGTTATTTGAATGTCTTCGACAATTTTTCTTTGCATTTCACTTGCCAAACGCTGTTGTTTTAGAATATCAAATAAATCTGTTCTAAAATCTTCTTCGCTATTTTTTTTGAAATACTTGATTACTTTGTCCATAGAACCCAATTGCTCAACCATATAACTCAATTGTTGATCCATTTTTTCTCTTACTTCTTCATCTTTTACAACTATAGAATCTTGAATGGCTTGATGAGCATACAATTTATCTTCAAGTAGTTTTCCTAACATTTGACATCTAGTGATATCTTTTATTGAGTTTCCTTGACTTGATAATTCTAGAAATGATTTATCAATATCAGAATCTAGCACAAGATAATCTCCAACAACTGCAATAATGCCATCAATTTTTTGTCTTTTATTTTGAACTACAGGTTTTTTTGCTTTTACTGTATCAACAATTATTTCTTGCGCGTTGGCAAAAAAACTTGCAGTAAGAAAAAGTAAAATTGGTAGTATTGATTTTATTTTCATGATATTTTTTAATATTGGCATTGTTTGAAATTTGGTGTGCTTATTTTATTAATTTATTTTTAACTTTTTCAAAAACGTCTTGGTTTACATTTACTTGAAATTCATTCTTCAATTCATTAACCCAATTTTTCTCTAAATATTGTTGGTATTCATTAACTATTTTACCTTTACATTCTTCAAAAGTTTTCACAGCTTCTGGCAAAACTTTTTTTACATTGGTTACAAAGTAATATTCTCCTTGTTTTGTGATTTCAGAAAAACCAACTTCTTCTTTAGTTCCTTTTGGCAAAGCTTCTGCTCCAACCTCAAGAACACTTTCAGTTATCATTACATCAACTACATCTTTCACATTCAATTTTGTCTTAATATCTTGAATAGAAATTCCTTTTTTTATCATTGCAAGTGCTTTTTTAATTACATCCATTTTTGTTGATGAAGCAATTGCAACGTCTAGTCTAGTTTTCCATTTGTGTTTGTCTTTTTGAGTTTCATAGAAATTTTTTAAACCCAAAGTATCTGTTTTAGAACGTTCCCAGATTTCTTTTTCCATTAAATCAAACAACAACAAACCATCTCTGTATTCTTCGACAACCGATGCGAATTCTGGAAATTCTACTTCTAAATTATCATTGTAATAAGTGTTTATTTGTTCGTCAACAAAATTAGAATAAAGCACATCCATTAATTTAGCAATTGGTTTAGCTGCAATTCCAGATTTTTGTTGTGACTTTATATAATTTAAAAATTGACCACCAGAAACAATTCTAGTTTCAATATTCATCAATTTACTACTATATTCTTTTAGGTTTTCTGGCAATTCCCATTTTCCGTCATAATAGTCATTTGTAACAAGTTTTGAAGTTGCTGCAAACATTTTTTCATCACGTTTTACTTTATATTTTTTTCTAAGTTTTTCTGTCAATGAATTAGTAATCAATCTAGAACGATCATCTTTACCAATTTTATTTTCAAGTTCTGCTTTAGATTCTTCAAATGTTTTTACTGGATAATTATCAATTAACTTCACAATATGCCATCCAAAAGCAGATTGAATTGGCTTAGATATTGGATTCTCTTTAGTTAAAGAAAACGCAGTATCTTCAAATATTTGAGAGCTCAATTGACCAGAACCAAATTTATTTAAAACACCGCCTTTAGAAGCCGATGATTTATCTTCAGAAAATTGTTTAGCTAATTCATCAAAACTTTCGCCTTGCTGAATTTTTTTGTAAATATCATTTATGTTATCTTGAACTCCTTGAGGATCAACATCTTCCTTTGAATTCATTAACATAATATGTGCAACGGCAACTTCACCTCTATTTTTTCTAATATCAACAACATTAATAATATGATAACCAAAACGAGTTCTTATAGGTTGCGAAATTTGACCTTTGTCGGTTTTATATGCTGCACTTTCAAAGGCATACACCATTCTAAAACTTGTAAAATATCCTAAATCTCCCATGTTTTCTTTGGCAGATGGATCTTCGGAATTTTCTTGTGCTAATTTTGCAAAATCTTCACCTGCAACTGCTCTTTTTCTTATCTCTTTTATTTTACTATATGCAATTAAAGTATCTTGTGGCGATGCGTTCTCATCAACCATTACTAAAATATGTGATGCTCTAATTTCACTTTTCATTCTATCATAACCTTCTTTTACTAACTCGGCAGTAACTTTAGAATCTGATGTGTAGTTTTTAGAAAGTTGGGTTCTATAACTCTTAAATTCGTTTTGATATTGAACATTGTTTTGCAAACCTATTTTGTTTGCTTTAGTAACTTTTAATTTATAACCAACAAACAATTCGAGATATTGATTTAAATCTTTTTGAGATTCGTCTTTAACTAAATCTAAATTCTTTTTGTAAACACGCTCAAACTCATCTGTATAAAATGGTTTTCCATCTATTGTAAATAAAACTTCTTTCGAATTATTTTGTGCATTTATTGAAAAACTTAACGTTAATAATAATCCTAAAAATACTTTTTTCATACCTCTATATAATATTAAAAATTTACTTTAATAACAATCAACAAATGTAACAATTCATCGCTATTATACAACTATAAGCAATAGTATTAACAAAAATTTATTAACATAAATTGCAATATTGAGTTGTTTTAGCATTGAGAATAATTAATTGAATTAGTTATTTTGCGAATTAGATAGTATTTTTGCAACCCATAAAATAATATATGAGTTTTTTAAAAGAAATACAACGAAGAAGAACATTTGGAATTATTTCACATCCAGATGCAGGAAAAACAACATTGACAGAAAAATTACTTCTTTTTGGAGGAGCAATTCAAGAAGCTGGTGCTGTAAAAAACAATAAAATAAAAAAAGGTGCTACGAGTGACTTTATGGAAATTGAACGCCAAAGAGGAATTTCAGTAGCAACATCGGTTTTGGCATTTAATTATAAGGATAAAAAAATCAACATTCTAGATACGCCAGGTCACAAGGATTTTGCCGAAGATACATTTAGAACTTTAAC
>NZ_JAYVFH010000252.1:0-22200 GCF_043773265.1 Flavobacterium sp.
TAAATCACTTTCTCCTCGCAAGACTAAATTTGTTTTTCCTACTCAAAAATAGTGAAAATAAATCAAATTTTATTTGTTTTTAAGCACAGTTCTTTGTTATGGGCAGGTTTAATAACTTTTCAATTGTAAACTCTATCTTTACCAAGCATATTTTTTATATTTTTTGAATGTTGCAATATAACTTCTTCGTTTTCTCCATTTTTCACAGCTTGTTCAAATAAATTCACTATTTCTCTTTTGTTAGAATAATTTGCAGGCATACTTTCTGAAAGAATTTTTTTCACGACTTCTATAACTCTTTTTGATTTTACAACGAAAGTATTCTGTGGAACAAAATTAATCTCTTTTAGTTCGCAATCTCCATAAAACACAATAATTGAATAAAACGGAATATTTTCGAATTGTTTGAGTTGCTTTTTTAAATCTTCAATATGTTTAGCGTTTTGCAAAATCGGATTATAAAAATAGTATTTATCTCTGCCGTAGTTTAATATTTGTGACCATTGAGGTTTATATCCAGTTCCAAAAATCCAACCGCTATATTCTTTTACTTCAAATACAAAAATTCCTACTTTAGTTGCTACAACTAAGTCTATTTGCGAATACTTTCCATAATATTTTTTCAAATATAAATCATGAAAAATTGTTTGAGACGGAATTCCATATTGTAAAAGTTTGCTTACTAATTCTCTTTCAGATCTTGTTCCTCTTTTCGATCCTAAATCTTCTTTTATTGAATTTCTGTTTAGGTAGCGATTTTCATTACTTTCTGAGTGGTTAACACTTTTTTTGATTAAAAAACCAAGTATAATTATCGAAATCAGTATAATAATAAATTCCATAAAAAACTAAATTTCAATTGATTACGATTTTTAAAAAACTTGCCCATAACTCATAAATAAACGCAATAAATCATCAAGTTTATATATAAGCATATCCAATTTCAAATATAAAAAAAAATCCTCAATAGTTTTGGCTATCAAGGATGTATAAGTTATAAAAAAAGTATTTTTTTATTTAATTCTAAACAGCAATATGGTGTCTTCGATTATGAAAGTTATATAAAGTTTCGTTTACTTCTCTTAAATGTGGCGTTAGTGATGTTGTTTTTCCATTAGCATCATTTGTTAATTCTAAATGACAAACGGTACATTCAAATTCTCTAAAATTGGGTGTAATGTTTCGGGTTGTAATTATTTTGTGACCAAAAACTGAACATAAAATTTTTCGAGTAAGCATTTTGTCTGTAAGAGATAGTGTGTTCATAATCAATGTTTTATTTATTGGTTCGATAAACATAATCAATTATAGATAAAACAACAAATAAATTAGTTGAAATGCATTTTTTTTATACTTATATAAGTTTTGAATTACAAATTTAACATTGTAACTATTTCATTATTAATAGATTTCCAAAAAAAAATCCTCGATAGAAATAACTATCAAGGATTAAATTTTATATTTTTTTTTGAATTTTATACTTCTATAAGAACTCTATTGGGATCGTAACCAAATAATTGATGTTGTTTTATTAAATCGGCTGTTCCTTCGGGCAACATTTTTTCCCAACCTGGAATTCCTTTTGTAATCATTTTTAAAATTTCTCTTGAAAATATTTTTAAGTTTTCTTTATCGTTTACAGGTACATCTACCACTTTTCCGTTATAGGCAAAGAATTTGTATAATTCTTTCATTCTAGGATGTACTTTTAGGTTTTGTGAGGTTATCACTTCTCCATTTTCTTCCATCGGATATAAATATACTTTTAAATCGCGATAAAATAATTTTCCAAATGCTTCTAGAATTCCACCACTTAAATGGCGATAATATTTTTCGTCAAAAATATCGACTAAATTATTAACTCCCATTACCAATCCCATTCGAGCTTTGGTATAACTAGAAAAATATTCGACTACTTTATAATATTCTTGAAAATTAGAAATCATAACCGTTTGACCAAGTGAACAAAGCAATTCTGCTCTATCCATAAAATCTCTTTCGTCAATTTCGCCTTCAGAACGTAAGTTAGATAAAGTAATTTCAAAAATAACAAAGGTGTTTTCTTTTTCTACTTTATTTTCTTCGATAAACATTTCAAGTGATTTGGCATACATGTCCATATTTACTTTGGTAACAGGACGAAAACTTCCTCTTAAAGCCAAAATATTTTTCTTGTAAAGTACTGCTGCCGGTAGAATATTATGTCCGTCTGGACTAAACATTACAGCATCTGTCATTCCGTTTTTTACCAATTGCAAACTCATTAATCTATTGTCAACATTGGCAAATCGTGGTCCAGAAAAATTTATTGTATCAATTTCTAATTGGTCTTTTTCTAAATGATCATATAAGTAACGCAACAATTTTTTTGGATCATTGTATTTATAAAACGCACCATAAATTAGATTTACACCAAGAATACCAAGCGTTTCTTGTTGTAATCTAGCATCAGTTTCTTTAAAACGAATGTGAAGTGTTATTTCGTTATAATCTTCGTCTGGTTCTATTTGAAACTTAATTCCAACCCAACCATGACCTTTAAATTGTTTGGCAAAATCTATAGTTGCAACCGTATTGGCATAACTAAAGAACATTTTATTAGGATGTTTTGTTCTATCAAGTCGATTTTCTATAAGTTCAACTTCATGAGAAAGCATTTTTCTTAAACGACTTTCAGTAACATATCGACCATCTTCTTCAATACCATAAATAGCATCACTAAAATCTTTATCATAAGCCGACATTGCTTTGGCAATTGTTCCTGAAGAACCACCAGACCTAAAAAAATGTCTTACAGTTTCTTGACCAGCACCAATTTCTGCAAAAGTTCCATATATATTTTCATTCAAATTTATACGCAATGCTTTGTCCTTTAAAGAAGGAATATGCTCTATTATTCGGTCACCTTTTAGTTTAATTTCTAATTCGTTGTTTGCCATAATCAATTGTATACCTTGCAAAGTTAATAAAAACAGCTGTAGTTTTGAAAGCTATTTTGTCTTATTTTTGTATTGTTGCTATTTATTTTTTGGTTATTATTAATCAGATAACAAAAACCATGCTAAATGAAAATATATTTTTTAGGAACAGGTACTTCTCAAGGTATTCCGGTAATTGGAAGTAAGCATTCTGTTTGTCAAAGTAGCGATTTTAAAGATAAACGATTGCGAGTTTCGGTTTGGATTCATGATGAAAATAATTCAATAGTTATTGATTGCGGACCAGATTTTAGACAACAAATGTTATCTTCTAGATGTTCTAAAGTTGACGCAATACTTTTTACTCATGAACATTCAGACCATACTGCTGGACTAGATGACATTCGTCCTTTTAATTTTAAACAAGGTGAAATTCCAATTTATGCACATCAAAGAGTTCTTGAAAATCTAAAAAGACGTTTTGATTATATTTTTGAAACAGAAAATAAATATCCTGGCGCACCATCGGTTAAGTCGATTGAGGTAATTAATAATAAAAAGTTTTCTATAGGAAATTTTAATATTATTCCAATAAATGCATTGCATGGAAATTTACAAGTTTTTGGTTATAGAATTAATGATTTTTGTTATTTAACAGATGTAAAATCTATCGATTCTATAGAAATAAATAAATTAAAAAACTTGAAACTATTGGTTATTAATGCATTAAGAGAAGAACCACATCATTCGCATTTTAATTTGCAAGATGCCTTAGATTTTGTAACTTTGATTCAACCAGAAAAAGCTTATTTTACTCATATTAGTCATGTTTTAGGTTTTCATGAAGAGGTTCAAAAAAAATTGCCAAAAAATGTATATTTGGCTTATGATAATTTAGAAATAACAATTTAAAATTAAGAAATGAAGAAGCAATTATTTTTATATTTATTTATACTTTCGGCTTTGCTTAATGTTTTTACGTATATGTATTATAGTAAAAAAGATGCTGTTATTGAAAAAAGATTTGAAGAAAAAAATAAAAATATTAGAGACAGTATTACAGTTCTTTCGGATAAATTATATGACTCTAATTATTTTTCATTAGAAACTAATGATAGAGCACAAGACTATCTTGAAGATTATAATATTGACGAATTAATGCCAAAAGTTAAAGAAGCATTAATAAGTTATAACGATGATAAACTAGGAAATAAATATGTAGATCAATCACCTATAGATGGAAAAAAATTTATTATTAATAAAATAAAAATACTTAATCATCGTTGGATAATTGTAGACTATAGTAATAGTGACTATTGGGGTGAAGCATTGATACAATATTTTATTGCAGACGACAAATCAATTTCATTTGAAACTATCAAAACTTATCTTTATCAAAAACAAATAATACAACAATAAATGAAAAAATATTTACTACTGTTTTCTTTAATGACATTGGTTTCTTGCAAATGGTTTAATCAAGATGACGAAAAACCAGTTATTGATGATGTTGCTAAAGAGGTTGTACTTGGTGGCGATAAAGATAAAAACGGATGTTTGGCATCGGCTGGATATACTTGGTCTAAGCTTAATGAAGAATGTATTAGAGTTTTTAGCGGATTGCAATTGTCTCCTATAGAAAATCTTGAAGTTGATGATGCTACATTATGTGCTTATGTTTTATTTGATGAAAAAGCAACTAAAGCTGAATTATTTCTTCCAAATATAAATGAATCTTTAATTTTAAATCGTTCATCTAAAGAAAAATCGTGGTCAAATGATGACTATGTTTTAATTTCTTCAAAAGGTTTTGTTTTAAAGAAAGAAGGAAAAATACTTTTTTCTGGCGATGGCGAAGGTGGAAATAAAGTTTCTGGTAGTGATGATAATGAAGAAATTCAAATTACAGAATAAACTATAAATAGGTTTTTGTATAAAGACCTTTTTTAATTTATTGTTGCAACCAACTTTTAAAATCATAAAAATTTTGAGGCGAAATTCCATGACCAATAGGATATTCTTTATAAACAATAGCTATTCCTAAATTGGTTAATGCTGGTGCTGCTTTTCGAGCCCAATCAACAGGAACAACTTGATCTACAGTTCCATGTGAGGCAAATATTTTTAGATTACTAAAATCGTTTTCTTCAAAATTGTGTTTTGCAATTTCTTTATTAAAATAACCACTCATTGCTACAACTCGTTGAACTTTAGTAGGATAAGAAAGTGCAACAGCATAACTTAAAATGCAACCTTGACTAAAACCAACAAGTGTAATTTTATTAGAATCTATTGCATAATTTGAAATTAATTCATCTATGAAAGTCGAAATTATCTCTCTAGATTGTTGCGCTTGAGCAATATCTGAAAATTTATTTTCATCTCCATCAAAGTTTATTGAATACCAAGCATAACTATTGAAACCCATATCAAATGGTGCTCGTGCAGAAATTACATAATATTCGTCTGGAAGTTCAGAAGCAAATGAAAACAAATCTTCTTCATTGCTACCATAACCATGAAGTAAAAGTAATAAAGGATTTTTGTCAAGTTTTATTTTTGGCTCGCGAACTAAGTGATGAAGTGTCATGTAATTTTTATTAAATAGATTTAAACCATTTTTGAAACAAGTTTCCTAACAATGGCAAAGGTGTAGTTTCTCCTTTGGCAGCGGTAAAAATTCCATACATTGTTAATATAGAGATGAATATCCACATTGGTAGTGCAACAAAAATACTTTCAAATGAACTTATTGAAACTCCAAGAATGATAAATGTAATTGTCAATCCCAATCCTTGACGAATATGAAATGAAGCAAATTTATTTTTATTTTCAGAATTCATCGATAAAGCAATAAGAACACCAACAATTAATATATAACTAGTTATTGCAATAGCTTTTCCTTCTTTTATTGTTTCTTCGGTCATGGTTTATGCTAAAATTAATTTACTGTTATTATAAATTCCAATTACTTTTCCTTTAGTTTTAATGTTAAGTAAAGCAGCGTTTTTAGATTTAGACAAGATGTTTTCTTTAGTAAAAACCGACTCATTATCTGTAGAAAATAATGTTAGGTTAGCTATTTTTCCTTCAGCAATTTCTGAATTGTTGATATTAAAAATTTCTCGTGCTGAGGTTAGTTTTTCAACTATTTTATCTAATGATAAAATGGTCATTAATACTCCAAAAGCGCTTTCCATTCCAATTGTTCCGTTTTTTGATAAGTCGAATTCCATTTTTTTATGTTCAACATCTATCGGATTATGGTCTGAAGTGATTACATCAATCGTATTATTTATTACTCCAGATATTAATGCAATTCTGTCTTTTTCTGTTCGAAGTGGTGGAGAAACTTTATATCGTGTATCAAATCCTTCTAATTTTTCATCTGTTAAAATTAAATTATGAACTGCAACACTACAAGTTACTTTTAATCCTTTGGCCTTGGCATCGCGAATTAATTCTACTGATTTAGCTGTAGAAATTGTTGGAATATGTAATTTTCCGCCAGTATATTCTAAAAGAAAGAGGTTTCTTGCAACAATCAATTCTTCGGCAAGATTTGGAATTCCTTTTAATCCCAATCTTGTAGAAACAATTCCTTCGTTTACAACTCCATTTCCTTTTATTTTTTCATCTTGACAGAAAGCAAGTAGTAATCCATCAAAATCCTGGGCATATTGCAATGCAATTTTTAATAAATTAGCATTAGATATACTTTTATTATAATCACCAAAAGCGATTGCTCCAGCATTTTTCATGTCAAACATTTCGGCCAAATCTGTTCCATCGCTATTTTTTGTTAAAGCACCAATTGGATATAAATCGGTTGCGGTATTTTGGGCTTTTTGTTTTACAAATAAAATTTGTGATTGATTATCAAGAACCGGATAAGTGTTGGGTTGTAATGCAATTGCTGTAAAACCACTTTTTGCAGCAACATCTAATCCGTTGGCAATGGTTTCTCTATCTTCAAAACCTGGTTCACCAAGTGAAACACTACTATCAAACCAACCTTGCGAAAGATGTAAATTAGATTCCTTTATCTCTTTGTAATCATTTGTTGCTGAAAGATTTTGTCCAATTTTTTCAATTATATTGTCTTTAATTTTCACATCAACAACTTGATTATGAAATGAACTTTTCATGTCAACAATCTTGGCTTCTCTGATTATGATTTTCATTTTACAAATTTTTGAATTAAAACTTCTAATGTTATAAAGAGTAATGCTAAAATAACAAACCATTTCCAGATTTGATTGTCAGTTCTATTGGTTTGTAAAGTGTCAAATATAGAGTCTACATTGCTAATTTCTTTAAAATCGCCTATTGCATCAGGATTTGCATTGTTCAAATTGCTTTCGCTTCTATTATAATTAAAACTTATGTTTTCAATTGAATTATTAGTATTAAAAACTCCAAAATTTCCTGCTTCTTTTGGATTGTCATTAAAAGTCAATTTTACTTTGTTATTCAATATTTGTTGAATTGGAATAAAACTTTCTGTAGTGTTTTTTACATTTACAATTTCGTCTTTTGTCAATAAAGTTTCAACTATCAAAGGTTTTGTTTCTCCAATAATCATAGCATTAATTCCTGCTTTTTGAGCATTTTGTGCCATGTTGTAAAACGTTGGAACAATAATTGGCGAATTTTGAAAATTACTATTTAATTTATTAATTGGTGCTGCAAAAACATATACCGATGAAACACTATTTTGTATAGCACTCAAAAAAGCAGTTTGATCACTATAACCCAAAACCATTGGTGCCGAATTGCTAATTTCAAATGAATTTTTTGTGTTTGGATATTGAAAATTATCTACTTTTTTCTCGAAAACACTATTAAAAAGCGGATGACTAAAATTGATTTTGGTTATCAACTTTTCAGTTCTTACTAACGAATTAAATTGTACTGCACCAAAATTCATCAAAAAACTATTTAAATTTGATGTTGTACTTTCAGCATTTGGAATCAAAATCACGTTTCCACCTTTTTCTACAAAAGATTTTAAAGTTGTTTGTAACGCTTGTGGAATTTCTTTTAACTCATTTAAAACAATTGCATCTTGTTTTTCGAGCAAATTATAATCTAACGATTGTAAAGCATAATTTGAATAATTAAATTCATCAGAAGTATAAATTCTAGATAAATAACCACTTTTTTCAGTATCTCCAACACTTATTACATTATTTTTTTCGGGTTTAGAAATACTAAAATAATAATTGTTGTCATACTCTAATCCGTTATCAATTATTGAAACATAACCATGAAAGTCGGCTTTTGGAATTGTGAAATTTATGCTTTTAGTCTTTTCTTCGAAGTTCACAAGCGTTTTAGCAATAAGTTTATTTTTATTGTATAAAGCAATAGGAATATCTTTAGAATCATTACCATAAGAATCTAATTTTACACCAATTTCATAGAAATTATCTAGAACTTGATTGATATAAACACTATCTACAGAAATATTGTCTGTTTTTTCTGCTTTTGGAATTATGAAATATAAATTCTCATCGTCTTTACTACTTTTTACTTGGTTTGGTTGCAATTCAACAGCATCAGTAATAACAACTATATCTTTATTAAAAGCTGATTTATGTGCTTTTATTTTGGCTAAAAGATTGTCTAATTCAAATGGTGATGCACTATATTTTAAATTCTGTAAGTCTTTTTGAATAGATTTTATATCGGTATTCCAATAATTATCTGAACAAGTGATTAAAGAAAAATTGACATTTTCTGGTGTGTGTTCTAGTAAATCTTGAACAGCTCTTTTTAATAATTCTCCTTTTTTGCCTTTGGCTTGCATGCTAAATGAATTATCAAGAACAATATACAATTCGTTAGTAGCGTTTTTACTGTCTTTGGCTTTAAAAAAAGGTTGTGCAAAAGCCAAAATTAAAAATGCCAATAAAAATAATCTACAGGCAAGTAATAAATATTTTTTAAGTTTAGAACTTTTTCTAGTTTGAATTGAAAGTTCTTTAAGAAATTTTACATTAGTAAAATATTCAGTTTTAAATTTTCTTAATTGAAAAAGATGCACCAGAATTGGGATTGCCAATAAAAAGAGAAAATAAAGAATTTCTGGGTGTTTAAACTGCATTTTTTAAAAAGATTTACTTCATGTTTATTAATTAGAGATGAAGTTCAGTGATTTTTAATTGTCAAAAGTACATTATTTTGAACAAAAAATCTTAATGTTTTATAGAATTTGTTTCAATACTTTATTCTTCTTTTGCAACTGTATCATTCAAAGTAAATGGATAATCGCCAAACAATACAGAAAGTCGCTTCATCTGAAATGTTTTTCTTGTAAACTTATTAGAAAGCGCAATTACAACTGCATTTTCTTTCTTTAAATTAAGATAACAAGCAGTGTTTCCGTGCCACCAACCGTTATGATAATATAAAACTTGACCAGTTGGCCACTCTCTCATTCTAATTCCTAAGCCATAATTTTTTATTCCTTTTTTTTCATAGCTATATCCTTGATAAACTTGGTCTAAAAGTTCTTTTTTTAGAAAACTTGAAGCATTTCTAGCTAAATCAAATTTTAATAAATCTCGAGGTGTTGAATAAATATTTTTATCTCCATAAACAGCATCAAGAAAATCAAATGGATATTTAGAATAATCATATTTATAAGAAGGTGTTCCTTTTGCGAGAGGTGTTTTTTCATCAAATACAAAAGTGTTTTTCATATCCAATGGTTCAAATATTATTTTCTTCATTGCTTTGCTATACTTCATTTTTGTAACTTTTTCTATAATTAAAGCTAGCAATACATAATTAGTATTGTTGTATGTAAAATGAGTATCTGTTTTGTGATCTTGAGGTATTTTCTTTGTGATTAAAATATTTAAAATATCTTTATTTGTCAATATTTTATCTCTACTCCAGTTGGCTTTATCATCGCAGAAATAGTTGTACTTTTTCAATCCACTTCTATGATTTAGTAATGTTCTAATTGTAATATCTAGATACGGAAAACCTTCAAAAAGTGTTGTTAGTTTTTGGTCTAAAGTAATTTTTTTTGCTTCAATTAATTTTAAAATTGCAGCTGCTGTAAGTACTTTAGAAACCGAAGCAATGTGTAATGGAGTTTCAGGTGAGTTTAAAACATTATTTTCTTTATCAGCAAAGCCATCATATTTTTCATATATTATTTGTCCGTTTTTTGCCACTAAAAAACTCATATTTTCAAAATCATCGGCAAAATTATTTATAAAAAAATTTTCAATTTCACGTTTTTTAGTTTTTTTATAAGATTCAGAAATTCTTGGCAATGAATCTTCTAACGGAATCATTGCATATGCTAAAGTAACATTTTTCTTCTTAAAAGGATTTTTTAGTTTTCCAGAATCATTACAACTAAGTAAGGTGAATAATATAATTATAAGTAATGAAAAGCGTATTCTAATATAAGTCATTTTGGTTTTTATCAAGAATAACAAATATAGGAAACAAAAAGGTATTCAAATTTTATTAAATTTTATTATAATGATAAAATTATCAACAATAGAATTCAATTAATATAAATTTTAATATCTATAGGAAACTTTATTTTTGGTAAAAAGTTTTGAAAACGTTTTCGATACAACTACTTTTGGAATCTCAAAAAAATGCAAAAATGAAGTTCGGAATTATTAAAGAAAGAAAAGTACCTGTTGATAGAAGAGTGGTTTTTACGCCAGAAGAATTGGTTAGATTAAAAACCGAACATCCAGAAGCTCAAATTAAAGTTGAAAGTTCAGATATTAGAGTTTTTTCTGACGCACAATATAGTGATTTAGGTATAGAAATTGCAACAGACATGAGTGATTGTGATGTTCTTTTTGGGGTAAAAGAAGTTCCTGTTGATGCATTAATACCAAATAAAAAATATTTTTTCTTTTCGCATACTATTAAAATGCAACCTTATAATAGAAAATTATTGATTGCAGTTTTAGACAAAAATATTGAATTATATGACCATGAAACAATTGTTGATAAAAACAATAAACGATTAATTGGTTTTGGAAGATATGCAGGAATTGTTGGAGCTTACAATGGATTTCGTGGTTTCGGAATTAAATATGATTTATTTAATTTACCCAAAGCAGAAACCCTAAAAAGTAAAGATGATTTAATTGCTAGATTAAAAAGGCAAACACTTCCAAACATTAAAATTGTGCTCACAGGTCATGGAAAAGTAGGAATGGGAGCAAAGGAAATTCTTGAGGGAATGAAAGTAAAAGAAGTTTCTGTTGATGATTTTTTAACTAAAAATTATTCTCAAGCTGTATACACTCAAATTGATGTTTTAGATTACAATAAAAGATTGGATGGTAAAGTTTTAGACAATAAAGATTTTTATAAAAATCCTAAAGACTACAAATCAGATTTTGAGCGATTTACAAAAGTTGCCGATATCTATTTTGCAGGACATTTTCATGGAAATGAAGCGCCAGATATTTTAACGCGTGAAATGTTGAATTCTCCAAAAAATAAAATTCAAGTAGTTGCAGATATTTCCTGTGATGTTAATGGTCCAATTGCTTGTACAATAAAAGCATCAACAATTGCAGATCCATTTTTTGGATATTTACCTATTGATAATAAAGAAGTTCCATATACACATCCTGGTTCTATTATGGTAATGTCTGTTGATAATTTACCTTGCGAATTGCCAAAAGATGCTAGTGAAGGATTTGGTGAAATGTTTATGGAACATGTTATTCCAGCTTTCTTTAACGGTGATAAAGATGAAATTTTGCAACGTGCTAAAATGACAGAAAACGGAAAGTTAACAGAGCGATATATGTATTTGCAAGATTATGTTGATGGAAAATAGAAAATTATTTTTTTTATTGCCTTTTTACTTTGCTAATTTGTCAAGAAAACGTTTTCGTTAATAACTATTCTTTGCGCAATCGTTGTATATTTTTTTTATAAATGTATTTTTATAAAAAATTATATTTAATGAACAAACTACATTTATTTTTAGCTCTGCTTTTTTGTATTTCAATTCAATCTCAAAACATTCAATCGCCATCAAAAGAAATCAGTTTAAATTTTAAACTTTCTACCGATGGAAAACCTACTTATTCTGTAACATTTAAAGAAAAAAACATTGTAAAAGAAAGTTCGCTTGGGCTTGTTTTGAAAGAAACAAAATCATTAGAAAATGGCTTTTCAATAGTGAATCAAGAAACTAAATTTGTTGACGAATCATGGAATCCTGTACTTGGTGAACAAGCTGTAATTGAAAATAAATACAATTTAATTACATTTTATTTACTTCAAAAAGAAACTAATAGAAAGTTGAATATTGTTTTTAAAGTTTATAATGAAGGTGTAGCTTTTAGATATGAATTTCCAAATCAAGAAAATTTAAACTATTTTATTGTTTCTGACGAAAAATCTCAGTTTAATTTAACAGCAAATCATAAAGTTTTTTGGTTACCTGGCGATTATGATAGTCAAGAATATCCTTATTCTGAAACTAAAATATCTGAAATAAACACTGATAATATTGATAGAAATAACGGAATTTCTTTAAAAACAATCAATAATAAATTTAGAGTGCAATCACCATTGATGATGAAATCTGACGATGGTATTTATATCAATATTTTTGAAGCTGCCGTTGTAAATTATCCTGTAATGCATTTAGATGTTTCACCTTCAGAATATAAATTTGTTTCATCGTTAGTTCCAAATGCAATTGGCGACAAAGCTTATTTGCAAACACCTTCGGTTTCGCCATGGAGAACAATTATGATTAGTGATGATGCTCGTGATATTGTTAGTTCTAAAATGATTTTGAATCTAAATGAACCTTGTAAATTGGATGATACATCATTTATAAAGCCAATGAAATATGTTGGAATTTGGTGGGAAATGCATGTTGGAAAATCGACTTGGGATTATGCCGGAAGTCAAAATGCACAAAATGCCGCTGGAAAACAAATTCCTACAGGAAGACACGGAGCAACTACCGAAAACACCAAACGATATATTGATTTTGCTTCCAAAAATGGTTTTGATGGTGTTCTTGTAGAAGGTTGGAATACTGGTTGGGAAGATTGGTTTGGAAATTGGAAAGAAGATGTTTTCGATTTTACAACTCCTTATCCAGATTTTGATTTGAAAGAAGTAAATAGTTATGCTAAATCTAAAGGAATAAAAATGATTATGCATCACGAAACATCCGGTTCTGTTGCTAACTATGAAAGACATTTGGATAGAGCATTAAATTTAATGAAAGAATATGGTTATCCTGCTGCCAAATCTGGTTATGTAGGAAAAATTATTCCTCGTGGCGAATATCATGACGGACAAACAATGGTAAATCATTTTAATTTTGTTGCAAGACGTTTTGCCGATTATAAATTAATGTTAAATTCTCATGAGAGTTCTCGTCCAACTGGTTATAGCAGAACTTATCCAAATTATATTGCTGCCGAAGCAGCTCGTGGAAATGAGTTTAATGCTTGGAGTATAGGAAATCCACCAATGCATGAAACAATCTTGCCATTTACAAGACTTCTTGGCGGACCAATGGATTATACTCCAGGAATTTTTGAAACTAAAATGAATTTTTATGATTCTAAAAAAACTGAACAAGTTCATACTACTTTGACAAAACAATTGGCACTATATGTAACAATGTATTCGCCGCTTCAAATGGCGGCAGATTTGGTAGAGAATTATGAAAAGTATATGGATGCTTTTCAGTTTATTAAAGATGTTGCTATTGATTGGCAAGAGTCTAAATATCTTGAAGCTGAGCCAGGTGATTATTTGACAATTGCTCGAAAAGAAAAAAATGGTGAGCGATGGTTTCTTGGTGCAATTACTGATGAAAATGCTAGAGTTTCTGAAATTAAATTAGATTTTCTTTCTACAAATAAAAAATACAAAGCTATTATTTATCAAGACGGAAAAGATGCCGATTGGCAAAACAATCCGAAGAGTTATACAATAAAAACACAAATTGTTACTTCTAAAACTAAATTAAAATTAAATTTAGCAAAAGGAGGAGGAACTGCAATAAGTTTTGTGCCAATGTAAAAAAGATTAAAAAAAGTTTTTTTATCTTAAAAAAATATGTAAATTTGCTTTATAATTAGTGTAAAATTACATAATATGAAAACTAAAAATAAACCTTATCAAGAAAGAGAAGAAACAATGAATATAGTTTCAGAGCCAATGGCAATTTATTTACCATCATCATTTGTAAAAAACAATGTTCTAGAAAATTTAGCCCAAAACTCTAAAGAATTATTTTCTAAAGTTATTGCTATGACTGGTTTAACGATAAAAACGCTTTCAGAAAACATTTTTGAAATTACACCAAAAACATTTATTAAATATAAAAACAACGATACAAAAATCCCATCAAGGATTGCAGAAATAGCCATAGAAATTAGTGCTTTATATGAATTAGGAAATATAGTATTTAATAATTCGACCATTTTTAATGAATGGTTAGAAAAAGAAAATGTTTTCTTTAATAATAAAAAGCCATCTGTTTTTTTAAATACTTCAACAGGAATTCATTTAATTTATGAAGAGTTAAAAAGAATAGAATTTGGAGCAACTGCATAATTAGATGAATGTTTTTAGAATTACACACAAAAAGTGGTCTGAAAAATTAATTGCTTCGGGTTATGCAGCTAGATGGAATTCTAATGGTTTTTTTGTGATTTATGCTGCAGAGAATTGTTCTTTGGCTTGTTTAGAGAATTTGGTTCATAGAAATGGTTTTGGATTGGATGATGATTATTGTTTGTTAACAATTAATATTCTTAATGCAATAAAAAAAACTGAATTTCATGAAAAAGATTTGCCAAATGGATGGAATGAAAATAATGAAAATGGTCAGTTAATTTGTCGAAAATTTGGAGATGAATGGTTAAGGAGTCAAAGTTCTTGTATTTTAATTGTTCCATCTGCTATTATTACTAATGAAAAAAATATTTTAATAAATCCTAATCACAAGGATTTTGTTAAAATTAAATTACAATTGTCACAGCCATTTTCATTTGATAAACGGCTTTTATAAATAATTAACTAAACCAAAACTAATTAAACTATGAATTTAGAACAAACAAAAACCAACAATTCAGCACTTTACACTTTAATAACCGTCTTTTTCTTTTGGGGTTTTATTGGTGCATCAAATGGAGTTTTTATTCCTTTTTGTAAAATTAAATTTGGACTTGATCAATTTCAAAGTCAGTTGATTGATTTTGCTTTTTATGGTGCCTATTATATTGGAGCTTTGCTACTTTTTATTTTTAGTAGTATGGCAAATAAAGATATCCTTAACGGATGGGGATTTAAAAAAGGAATTATCAATGGTTTGTTGATCAGTACTTTTGGAGCTGCATTTATGATTTTTGCTGTTACTCAAGGTAGTTATTTATTAATATTAGCGGCATTATTTGTGGTGGCACTTGGTTTTTCATTACAACAAACATCTGCACAACCCTTTGCAGCATCTTTAGGTGATGCTCATACGGCTTCAAATAGATTAAATCTTGCTGGTGGTATCAATTCGTTTGGAACTACAATTGGACCAATTGTAGTATCGATTGCATTATTTGGAGTAATTGCTGGAGCAAACCTTGAAGAATTTGCAAAAAAGGCAAACTCTTTAGATAAAATGGAAATTCTTTATGTTTTTGTTGGTGGCCTTTTTTTATTAGCAGCAGCATTATTTTATTTTTCTAAAAAATTACCTTCAGGAAAAAGTGATTCTACATTTGAACCCGCAAGTAAAGCAATGAAAACATTAATTGCAATTACTGTTATTCTTGTTGTTATTTTTGGTTATATTTTCTCAAGATATGAAGATTCTGAGTTTATTACTAGATTTATTGACAACAAAGAAAAAGATTATTTAGGATTAAATTTAACTATTGCTACTCTTGTTGTTATAGTTTTCGGATTGCTTTTTGCAAACGCAAGAGCTCAGAAAAACCCTGAAGGATGGGGTGCAATGAAATATCCACAATTGGTTTTGGGAATGTTAGGTATTTTTACATATGTTGGAGTAGAAGTAACGATTCAAAGTAATTTAGGAGAACTGTTAAAAACAGATGTATTTGGAAATATTACTGGTTCTGCTTTGGCACCATATATTTCAATGTATTGGGGTAGTTTAATGATTGGACGTTGGGCTGGAGCAATTTCTGTTTTTAACCCATCAAATTCTGTTCGAAAAATATTATTAATTGTGGTTCCTTATGTAGCATTTGGAGTTGTGCTATTTGTAAATCATATTTCAGGTCAAGATGTAACTCCTTTATATGCTTATGCAGCTGTAGTTGCTTTTCAAGTAGCTGGGTTTTTCTTAGGACAAGATAAACCATCTAGAACCTTAATGATTTTTGGATTAATGGGAATGATTGCTATGATTATTGGTTTATTTACATCTGGAACTGTTGCAATTTATGCATTTATGAGTGGTGGATTATTTTGTAGCATTATGTGGCCAGCAATTTTTTCATTGGCAATTACAGGTTTAGGAAAATACACTTCTCAAGGTTCTGCATTTTTAGTAATGATGATTCTTGGCGGTGGAATTATTCCTCCATTGCAAGGTAAAATTTCTGACATTATTGGAATTCATCAATCTTATTTTATTCCTGTTATTTGTTTTGCATATTTAGCTTATTATGGATTTGTTGTTAAAGGAATTTTAAAGAAACAAAATATTGATGTTGATGCAATTGAAGTTGAAGCAGCTCATTAATTAACAATATAAATTATATTAAAACTCTAAAAGTGATTATCTTTTAGAGTTTTTTTATGCCAAAATTGAATTAAAGTTGGATTGTTTTTTTTGAATTTATATTATTTCATTATCTTTGTAAATCAACTAATATTAATGAAAAAGTTACCAGTTTTAAGAAAATACCCTAATGAAGAGTTTCGTCAAATAGTAATGCACAATTCTCTAAAAATGAATTATGCAGTTTCCAATAAAGGCAGATTAATAAGTTTTACAGATTCAATAAATAATGGAAGAGAACTAAAAGGAAGCTTGCAAGATGGGTACAGAATTTTGAAGTTTGCCATAAGAGAAGATGGAATAAAAATATATAAGCATTTGTTTTTCTTTAGAATTGTTGCCGACTATTTTATACCAAAAACCTCAAACGAACAAACTTTTGTTCTACATTTAGATTACGTTAGAGATAATGATGACGTTAGAAATTTGCGTTGGGCAACAAGAGAAGAAATGCTAGAACATGGCAGAAAAAGTCCGCATGTTATTGAAGCTCAAAAAAAATTTATTGAAGGAAGATTTGGTGCTGATGGTGCTTCTAAATTAACTTCTACAAAGGTTATGCATATAAAAAAATTATTAGCAAATCCTAAAAAAACTACAAGAAAAAAAATGATTGCAAAGCAATTTGGTGTTACTGTAATGCAAATTAGACGAATAGAAACTGGCGAAAACTGGAGTCATATAAAAATATAAAAACAAAAAAACCTAACTTTTTTATAAAGTTAGGTTTTTTTATCTTTATTACTTATTCCATTCAATTTTTCTAGAGAAATACATTACTGCTGCTAGAATTACAAATAGTCCAATACTTCCTACTAAAAGTGCATAATCTTCAAGTTGAATTATTACATAAATAAAGGTATAAAGTACAGAAAGTGAAATTCCTATAAATAAAGGAAATTTTTTATTCTTTAAAATTGCAATTGAATAAAACGAAATTAAAGCCACAACTGCACTACCAGCGATTGCGTAAGCTAAACTAAAGCTGCTGTGCTCAGTTATAGAAATCAGCAAAGTATAAAACATAATTAATGCTATTCCAATCATGCTATATTGAAAAATATGAATGTTAATTTTGCTAATAGATTGAATTAAAAAAAATATTAAAAAAGTCAAACCAATTACTAAAAAGCCATATTTTGAAGCTCTTTCGTTTTGTTGATATTCGTCAACAGGAGTTATAAAATCGACTGCAAATGCATATTTATTTAATTGTGGTAAATCTTCAAAGTTTTCTTGTGCAAATGAACGGTTAAAATGTAAAATTTTCCAGGTTGCTTCAAATCCAGTATTGGTTATTTTTTTATCGTTTGGAATAAAATTCCCATTAAAACTTGGCGAATTCCAATTGGATGTCATTTTTGCAACTGTTGTTTTTCCTATCGGAACAATACTAATTCGCTTGCTTCCGTTATATGTTATATCCATATTAAAATTTGAATTTTTAATTATGTTAAAATCAATATATCCAGTTTCTAAAGATTCAATAGAATCATTTGATTGACTGTTGTGATTGGGTTCAAATGTATAATTCGTGTTCCCAAATTTAATTTTAACCTCATTATTTACACTTTTTAAATTTGTAGTTTTGATGACAATTCTTACTTTGTCCCAATATATATTTTCTGTTGGTATATTTTTTTTGTAGAATTTTGGTTGAGAATAATTTCCAGAAAATTCCATTTTGGTAGTAAATACATTTGACTTATAGATGCTACGTTGCAATGGTGTTTTTATTTCTGTATTAGAAACATTTGAAAGTTGTTCCGGAAAGAAATATCCGTTTTCAATTTGTAAAGTAATGGGATCTTTGTATGGAATTTTTAAAATTGGTCCATAGAAATAAACACTTTCACCCCATTTTTGAGTGGTTTCTGCTATGACTTCTTTTTGACGTAAACTTCGTTCTGTAATTAAATTTTGAACGAATAATAAAGGAATTAATAAGATTAAAGTTAGTAATCCTACCATAATCATTTTTGCTGTTGTTGATTGAAAGAAACCTTGTTTAGTTTCTGTTTCTTGATTTTCCATTGTTGTTTATTTAAGTTATTAAAAAGGTGAATTTGATTCTATTGAGTTGACTATCAATAAAAAATATAGTATTGCTATCGGAATATTTGAAATTAGTATTAAGATTTTAATAACTATATTTTCTCTTTCATTCGGTATAGTTAGCAACTGAAAAATTAAGTTTAATAACATTATTATACTGAAAAAGGCAATAAATATTACATAGATTAGTCCTAAAATAAGGATGCCTTCTTTATTAGGAAGAGTAAAAAACAATGCAAATAATGTTGTTCCGAAAGCAAAAGAGAGTAGTGCAAATTTCGTTGAGTAGGAGAAATATTTAAAATCATTAATTGTTTCCATTTTATTTTATATTAAAAGTGTTTCTAATTGTAGTTATAGGAATTGTAAGCATTTTTTGAAATTCTAAGTCAAAAATTCTATGAGCCAATTTTCCGCGTTTATAGTTTTCTTTAAATTTTTTTAAATGAGTAGGATAGAACAACGTTCCTATAATAATTACCATAATTAAGTAAGAGCTTTTTTTTCCATTTCCTAATAAAAAATATTGCATTGCAATTTCGTCAGTTACTGTAACTTCTAAGTTTGTTAATACATGAAAAACATCATGCTCTTCTAGCTTTGGCTGTATTTCGAAATTGTATTTTAATAAAAAGCATCCCAAATGAAATCCTAAACTATCTTGATTGTATACTATTAATTCAGATGATGTAATGTTCCAAGGAATCCCTTTTTTCATGAATTTTGTATATGGTTTTTTTGTGAGTTCATACATTTTTTCAATTAGTAAATCTTTCATAATTTTGTTTTAAAAGTACTTTGTTTTTCAAAGTAATTGAATAAAAAAATAGTTCTAACTTTTAGATATTAATTTTTCAAGTGCATCAATGTGAGCAGTAAATGCTTTTTTTCCATCTTTTGTTGCAATGTATTTTGTATTTGGCTTTTTATTAATGAATTGCTTTTCTATAGTAATATAATTTTCAGATTCTAATGCTTTTGTATGCGATGCTAGGTTTCCGTCAGTAACACCCAAAAGCTCTTTTAACATGTTAAAATCGGCACTTTCGTTTACCATCAATACAGACATGATACCAAGACGAATTCGATGATCAAATGCTTTATTAATATTTTGTATAATGGTTTTCATTGTTTAAAATTTTAATTACTATAGGCAGCAGTTATTGCTTAAATATTAAATTCTATCATGTTTAAAATACATAATACTTCCATATAAAATATGGCAAACACCAAAACCTAATGCCCAAAATAATAATCCATAACCTAAAAACCATGTAGAAAGTAGTCCAAGAAATATCATTGTAATTCCTAAATATCTAACATCACCCAAAGTATATTTACTTGCATTTACACAAGCCAATCCGTAAAAAATTAACGTTAAAGGTGCAACTAAACTTAATATCTCTTTTTCAACTAAAAATAAAATAAAAAAACCACCAGTTGCTAATGGAATTAAAAAGTTTATAACCAATCTTTTAGAAGCATTATTCCATAAGCTATCATTACTTTTTTTAGCTTTTTTCATACTTAATAAAACACCAGTAATCATAGATAAAATAATTATAGTAATTGCTATAATAAATAACCGTTCTACTGCTTCTTTTGAAATTATTAAATTTCTATAATTTCCTAGTGTAGATGTGTCATAATAAATAGTTTTATATGCAAACCAAGCACCAATTAAAGAGTAAATTCCTGCTAATACTCCAGAAAGTCCACTTAAAGAAATAAATCTTGATGATTGACTCATCATGTTTTTAATTTCTGAAATGTCGTTTAGATATTTTTCGTTTTCCATTTTAAAGTGCTTTGAAGTGCAAAGTAAATAAATTTATTTTGTTCAACCAAATGTTTTTTAATTTATTTTTGATGAAAATAAATTAAACATGAAAAAATTTGCACTACTATTATTACTACAAATTACTTTTGGATATTCTCAAACCAATGATGATGAGCAAATGCTTAATGCAATTTATAAATCTGCTTTAACAGAAAGTCATTGTTATTCATGGCTTGATGATTTGTCTAATAAAATTGGACAAAGATTGTCAGGATCAAAAGGAGCAGAACAAGCAGTTTTATATACTAAACAGCAAATGGAAACGCTTGGTTTAGATAAAGTTTATCTTCAAGAAGTTATGGTTCCAAAATGGGTTAGAGGCAAAAAGGAAACAGCATATTTAAAAGTTGCAGATCAAATTTATAATTTTCCAATTTGTGCATTAGGTATGTCAGTTGCAACTCCCAAAAATGGAATTTCTGCTAATATAATTGAAGTTAAAAGTTTAGATGAATTAAAATTATTAGGATCTAATAAAGTTAAAGGTAAAATTATTTTCTTTAACAGGCCAATGAATCCAGAGTTTATTGAAACTTTTCGTGCTTATGGTAGTTGTGTTGATCAACGTTCATCTGGAGCAAGAGAAGCTGGAAAATTAGGAGCTGTTGGTGTAATTGTACGTTCAATGAATTTGCGTTTAGATGATTTTCCACATACTGGTATGACAAATTATGGTGATACTGCAATTGAAGATAGAATTCCAGCTGCGGCAATATCTACTAATGGTGCAGAAAAATTAAGCAAACTTCTAAAAAATAATTCTAATTCAAGTTTTTATTTTAATCAATCATGTCAAGCATTTGAAGATGTTTTATCTTATAATGTTATTGGAGAAATTACAGGTTCTGAACATCCAGAACGTATTATGGTTGTTGGCGGACATCTTGATTCATGGGATTTGGGTGATGGTTCTCAAGACGATGGTGCAGGTTGTGTACAAAGCATGACGGTTTTAGAATTATTTAAAAAAATAAATTATAAGCCCAAAAACACAATTAGAGTTGTACTTTTCATGAACGAAGAAAATGGTGTAAAAGGTGGTTTAAAATATGAAGAAGAATCTGCTAAAAATAAAGAAAATCATATTTTTGCTTTAGAAAGTGATTCTGGTGGATTCACACCAAGAGGTTTTTCTATAGAATCTGACGAAAAAAATTATCAAAAAATTGCTAGCTGGAAAAATTTATTTGAACCCTATTTAATACATATCTTCATCCAAGGACATTCTGGTACTGATATTGGTCCTATAAAATCTAACAAGATTGTAAAAGTAGGATTGCAACCAGATTCTCAACGATATTTTGATTATCATCATGCTGCAAATGATACTTTTGATTCGGTTAATAAAAGAGAATTAGAACTTGGTGCAGCGACAATGACTTCATTAATGTATTTAATAGATAAATACGGAATTGAATAATTTGAATTAGCATCCAAACTTTTATAAAAAAAAATAAGAGCATGAAATTTCATGCTCTTATTTTTTTTATGTTATGATAAATTATTTTATTTCTCTATTAATATACACCCATCCAGATTTGGTTTGTTCGCCATTTCGTTCTATTACAAAGTAATACGTTCCGTCTGGCAATTCATTT
>NZ_JAYVFH010000253.1:0-6221 GCF_043773265.1 Flavobacterium sp.
GAAATATGGAATGCATATGTAAATATTGAAACTGGAGGTACAGAACCAGAAGATCATGCTTTTATGGGAAACAATTATGTTAGTATTATTGCTGTAGCACTTCAAGAATATGCAACAGGTGTTACTGTTCCAGAAGGTGTTGAACCTGAACAAATGTATAAAGATTTAGCTTGGGCTGGAATATGGAGAATGGATAGCGGTACAATTTTTGACAATTTAATTAATGGAACAGATAAAGCGAGAATTTTAAATCGGAAAAATACAGAAATGCAAAGAAATACAACTTTTGGAATGACACCATCTTCAAATAATCCTTGTTTACCTTAAACCACTTATTATGAAAATAAAGTTATTCACTTTAATTATTGTGCTTTGTGTTTGTTTTTGTAACTGTGTCTTAAAAAAAAATCAATACAAAATTATTGACAAAGTATTAGACTCTGATTCCAGTATAGAGTGTGATTCTACAAATGTAATTTTAGAAACTTCAAAATTCGATAGCGATTTTTTTAAAAATTATGAAAATTATAAATTGAAAGTAATTAATACTAATTTTCATGATCATCATCCATTCATTACTTGGTTAGATAAAAAAAACAAATGGTTGTTAAGTAAGGATGATATTAATTATATGTTGAAAAATAAAAATGGAATTTTAAAACTTGATAAAAATGTTTTAAAAACTACTAAAGTGATTAATTTAGTGAATTTACCTCTGTATAGAGATGATATAGAAAAAAATAAAGATGTAACTAAACAAATTATTAATTGTAATTATTTATATCAATTTAGCAAACCTATCTTTAATAAAAATAAAAACAAAGCTGTTATCATGAAAACCTATTTTAGTCAAAATTACAAAAATTTTTATATTTTTATTAAAGAAAAAGAAGATTGGATTATGGTTGGTAGGTCAAATAATTATTCTGAGTGATTTTAAAAATTATTCTAATTATACCACTTCAAATAATTTTCCAGGCAAAGGACGAATAACACCTTTTAGTTCCATATTCAATAAAATAGATGCTATTTTGAAAATAGGAAAATCACAGTCAAGAGCAATTACATCAAGTAATTGCTTTCCTGTTTTAAGTAGATAATCATATATAATTTGCTCATCGTTTTCTAATGTTACAAAAAGTTGTTTTTGTATTGTTTTAGCGTCGGCTTTATCGTTTATTTCCCAATTTAAAATATATAAAATATCGGCTGCAGAAGTTAATAAATGTGCTCGTTGTGTTTTTATTAAATTATTACAACCTTGACTGTATTTGTCTGATGTTCTACCTGGTGCTGCAAAAACATCTCGATTGTAATCGTTGGCTAAATTTGCTGTTATTAATGAACCTCCTTTTTCGGCACTTTCTATTACAATTGTGGCTTCACTCATTCCGGCAACTATGCGATTTCGTTTTACAAAATTCTCCTTTTCAGGATTAGAATTGCTCCAAAATTCTGTCATAAATCCGCCATTTTCTTCCATTTTCGCAACATACTTTTTATGTACTTTTGGATAAACTTGATTTAGTCCATGTGCAATTACACCTATCGTTTGCAAATTATTGTCCATTGCGGCTTTGTGCGCAACAATATCAACTCCGTAGGCAAAACCAGAAACAATAATTGGGTTTAATGGTGCTAAGTCTTCTATTAGTTTTTTACAAAAATCGGTTCCATAAGATGTAATTTCTCGAGTGCCAACAATACTAATTATTTTTCTGTTATTAAAATCAATCTTTCCAGAAGTAAATAATAAAATTGGTCCATCAATACAGTGTTTTAAACGATTTGGATAATTTTGGTCATTGTAAAAAAGTGTATTTATGTTATTCTCTTTTATATATTTAAGCTCGGTTTCTGCCAATTTAAAAACCGTTTTGTTTTTAAGATTTTTTATTAAAACTTGTCCAATTCCATCAATTGAAGTTAGCTTTGAAGCTTTAGTTTTAAAAATGTCTTCTGCGCTACCACAATGATTTATTAGTTTTTTAGCAACAATGTCGCCAACTCCTTCAATTTTTAGTAGTGCTAATAAGTGTAATAATTCGGTATCGTTCATTGTAAATAATTGGTTTCCAAAAGTAAGAACAAAATTTAAAATTGTTAACAAAGTTTGTTGATAAAATTTTGCAATTAGCATTAAATAATTAAATTTGTCATTATGAAGATGGATCAATATATTTCGCAATTACTTTATCGTTACCAATGTGTAACTGTTCCTGGATTTGGTGCTTTTTTAACAGAAATACAATCGGCTCAGTTACATGAAAATTCGAACTCATTTTACCCACCAAAAAAGTTGGTTTCATTTAATTCGTATTTAAAAAACAACGATGGTTTGTTGGCTAATCATATTTCTCAATCTGAGAAAATATCTTATGAAGTTGCAGTTACTATTATAGAAAATCAAGTAGCAACATGGAAATCAAAGCTACATGATTTTGGAGCAATTGCTTTAAAAAACGTTGGTGAAATTTCATTAAATGCTGAAAACAACTTGGTTTTTGTTCCTTATGAGCAAATAAATTATTTAACTCAATCTTTTGGATTAACCGCTTATGTTTCTCCGGTTATTAAACGTGAAGTTGCTAAACACGTCGAAGAAGTATCACAAGAAAAAGAAACAATTTCTTTAGTTTTAGAAAAAAGTAATTCTAAAAATTACTTAAAATATGTTGCGGTTTTTGTTGTTAGTGCTGGTTTATTAAGTGCTGGTGGATTTTTTGGAGATAGATATTATCAAAACAAAATTCAAGAAGAAACATTAGCTGTGCAAACTAAAGTTCAAAATAAAGTTAATCAAAAAATACAAGAAGCTACTTTCTTTATTAATAATCCTTTGCCAAATGTGACTTTGGCTGTTGATAATAAAAAAAATTATCATGTTGTTGCAGGTGTTTATCAAAAAGAGTTTTATGCCAATAAATTATTTACTGATTTAGAGCAATTGGGTTACAGCCCAAAAAGATTAAGCCCTAACAAGTTTGGAATGTTTCCTGTGCTTTATGAAAGTTACTCAAGTTATACAGAAGCTCAGAATGCTTTATTAAAAGTTCAAAAAGAGCACAATCCTGAAGCTTGGCTGATGATAAAAGAACTATAACAAACAAAATATCCCGATTTATTTCGGGATTTTTTATATACTATATTAAAACTTTTACTTAGAGATGTTCTATTTGGTTTTAATCATTCATTAGAATTGATTTTAAATACAATTTCATTAACGAAATGCCATAAAAAAACCGAGATACAAGTCTCGGTTTTTTTACTATTAAAAGTTTTATTATTTTACAATTAAAAACTCTGATCTTCTGTTTTGTGCATGTTGCTCTTCTGTACAAGCTTCTCCACAAGCTACTTTTAACTCAGATTCTCCATATCCTTTTCCAGAAATTAACGATGCGTCTATTCCTTTTGAGATTATATATTGAACCGTAGATTTTGCTCTTCTATCAGACAAACTCATGTTATATGAATCGCTTCCTCTATTATCGGTATGAGATTTAGACATGATAACCAGTTTTGTGTTGTTTTTCATAACTTGAACTAACTTATCCAATTCAAAAGCTCCTTCTTGTGTGATATTACTTTTATCAAATTCAAAATAAATAGGTTTTAATATAATTTCTGTCGGAGTAATAATTACATCAATTGGTTGTAAAGGCGCGCTAATTTTAGCTTCTGGTCCTTTACTTTTAGATACAGGAAATGAATTACCTTCATAACCATCTTTGGATGCTTGAATAGTGTATTCTTTATCACATTCTACATTAAAACTAACTTCACCTCTAGAGTTAGAAGTTTCTGTAGCAATAATATTTTTCTTGTTGTCTAATATTGAAACTTTAGCATCAGATAATATTTCTCCTGTTTTAGCATTAGTAACTGTAGTAATTAAATTTACAGCACAAATTGGAAGAGCATTAAAAATATCATCATTACCATTTCTATTACTAGAGAAAAATCCTAGATTTTTAGCTTTATTAAATGTAAAACCTAAATCATCTTTTTCGCTATTAATTGGTTTACCCATGTTTACAGCATCTGTACTATTAGATAAATCTATAGCATAGTTGTCATAACCGCCCAATCCTTGTTTTCCGCTTGACGCAAAATATAAAGTATTATTATCATCTGCAATAAATGGAAAACTTTCATTTCCTTCTGAATTAATTTTAGATCCTAAATTTTCTGGCGAACCAAAACTTCCATCACCATTAACTGCAACTTTCCAAATATCAACTCCACCAAGACTTCCAGGCATATTTGATGAAAAATAAAGTGTTTTTCCATCTCTACTTAAACTTGGATTACTTGTAGAATACTCTTTACTGTTAAAAGATAATGGAGTAGCTTTTCCCCAACCATTTCCATCTTTATTAGCTTTATAAAGATTGTTTTTACCCAACTTTAATTTATTTACTTTATCTTTTTCAAATGAATTTTCTCTAAAACTATCACTAGAAAAATACATTGTATTTCCATCTGCAGAAACAGTTACTGGACCATCATGATATTGTGTATTAAGAGAAGAAACTGAAGATGCTTCAGAGAAAGTTCCGCTGTCACCCATGGTTGATTTATAAACGTCTAAAAATGGTTCTTCATTCCAACCATATTTTTTTCTTGCTTCGTTTCTAGCACTTACAAAATATAAATCATTATCATACAAAACAGCACCAAAATCTGATTTATCACTGTTAATTTCTAATGATTTTACTGTATAACCAGGGTTTTTTCCAATTAATTTAGGAACGTAATTTGGATTTTCTTTAAAAGCTTTTGCTCTTTGGTCGCTTGGCGCCATAGCCGCAAACTTTGCCATCTGCTTGTTAGCTTCTTCATACTTAGCATTAGCTTTAAGCATTTGCGCATATCTAAAGTAGGTTTCTGCATCTTGTGGTGTTTCAATTGCTTTTGCATACCATGTTGCAGCATCTGTTGTATTAAACATATTATAATAAGTATCAGCTAGTTGCTTATAAACATAACCATCTCCTTTACCGTTTTCTGCTAATTTTTGATAAGCTTTGGCTGCATCAACATATTCATATCTGCTAAATAATTTATCTGCTACTTTTGTGTCTTTATTTTGTGCAATAAGCGAAATACTTATTAAACCAAAACTTAATGCTATATATAGATTTTTCATTTTTATCTTAATTTTTATGTTAGAAATATCTTGGAGATTGTGATACTTTTTTCGGGAAATTCAAATCGAACAACAATATAACTTCATGAGATGAAGGAGTTGTAATGTTAAGGTCTGATACAATGTGATCATATGCATATCCAATCTTTACGTTTGGTGTTATTGCATAATTAACCATTGCGCCAAAAGAATCTTCTAATCTATAAGTTGCTCCAACTTCAAATTTATCATTAAATAAGAAATTTGTAGATAAATCTAATGATGTAGGTGCGTTTATTGCCGATTTAATCATTGCAAAAGGTTTGAATTTTACATTTTGACTAATGTCAAACACATAACCACCAGTTAAGAAATAATGCAATGTTTCTGTACCAAATTGTCTACCATTATAATCAAGATATTTAGATTTCAACATATTAGGAATTGAAAAAGAAACATAATATTTATTAGTATAATAAAATAATCCTGAACCTAAATTAAAAAAAGTTCTATTAGAATCTGATTGAAATGCAGGATCGCTTGGATCTGGCACATGGCCATTTCCAATTTCACTAAATAAACCAACTTTATGAAATGTTGCTCCAGCTTTTAAACCAAACGCTAATCTATGTTCTCCACCAAGATCTAATGTATAAGAGAAATCTCCATATAAATTATTTTCTTCAACAGGACCAATTTTATCAGTTATTGCAGACAAACCAATACCAACGTTTTTTCCAACAGGACTGTGAATAAAAAATGTTCCGGTTGTAGGTGCATCTTCAATTTCAACCCATTGTTTTCTGTATAATAATCCGCCTGATACACTTTCTTTAGAACCTGCGTATGCTGGATTTACTACACTTAAATTATACATATACTGTGTATAATGTGGATCTTGTTGGGCACTAACATCAATAAATGATACTAAGGCAATCAGCGTTATGAAATATAGTTTTTTCATTTTATAAATATTTATTATTTTACTGTTAATTATTTTATTTCTCTATTAATATACACCCATCCAGATTTGGTTTGTTCGCCATTTCGTTCTATTACAAAGTAATACGTTCCGTCTGGCAATTCATTT
>NZ_JAYVFH010000254.1:0-9936 GCF_043773265.1 Flavobacterium sp.
AACTCCTTATCGTAAAGTAACAAACGGACAAGTTGATTTAGTTTCTGAACCAATTTATTTAAGTGCAGAAGAAGAAGAAGGAAAAATGATTGCTCAAGCAAACATTGAAATGGATGCTAAAGGATTCATTACTGCAGATAAAGTTATTGCACGTGAAGAAGGTGATTTCCCAGTTGTAGATCCTAATCAAGTTCATTATACTGACGTTGCTCCTAATCAAATTGCATCAATTTCAGCTTCATTAATTCCTTTCTTGGAACACGATGATGCGAATAGAGCATTGATGGGATCAAATATGATGCGTCAAGCCGTTCCTTTATTACGTCCAGAAGCTCCAATTGTTGGAACAGGATTAGAACGTCAAGTTGCATCAGATTCTAGAGTATTAATAAATGCAGAAGGCGAAGGTGTTGTTGAGTATGTTGATGCCAATATGATTACTATTAAATACGATAGAACTGAAGAAGAAAGAATGGTAAGTTTTGAAGCTGATGAAAAAACATACCAATTAATCAAATTTAGAAAAACCAATCAAAGTACATCAATTAACCTAAAACCAATCGTAAGAAAAGGAGATAGAGTTCAATTAGGTCAGGTGCTTTGTGAAGGATATGCAACTCAAAACGGAGAATTAGCAATCGGTAGAAACCTAAAAGTAGCATTTATGCCTTGGAAAGGATACAATTTCGAGGATGCAATTGTAATTTCTGAAAAAGTTGTTCGAGATGATATATTTACATCAATTCACGTTGACGATTATTCATTAGAAGTTAGAGATACTAAATTAGGTAATGAAGAGTTAACTAATGATATTCCTAACGTTTCTGAAGAAGCAACAAAGGATTTAGATGAAAACGGAATGATTAGAATTGGTGCCGAAGTAAAACCTGGCGACATTCTTATCGGAAAAATTACACCTAAAGGAGAATCTGATCCAACACCAGAAGAAAAACTTCTTAGAGCAATCTTTGGAGACAAAGCTGGAGATGTAAAAGATGCTTCATTAAAAGCATCACCATCATTACACGGAGTTGTTTTAGATAAAAAATTATTTGCAAGAGCAGTAAAAGATAAACGTAAGAGAACTCAAGATAAAGATGCATTAACATCTCTTGAATTAGAATTTGAAACTAAATTTGTTGAATTAAAAGATAAATTAGTAGAAAAATTATTCTTAATCGTAAACGGAAAAACATCGCAAGGTGTTATGAACGATTTGGGTGAAGAAGTTTTGCCAAAAGGTAAAAAATACACCCAAAAAATGCTTTATGCTGTTGAAGATTTTGCACATTTAACCAAAGGTCAATGGGTTGCAGATGATGATACTAACCGTTTAGTTAATGATTTAATTCACAATTATAAAATTAAATTAAACGATTTACAAGGTGCTTTACGAAGAGAAAAATTCACTATTACTGTTGGAGATGAATTACCAGCAGGAATTTTGAAATTGGCAAAAGTTTATATTGCTAAAAAACGTAAATTAAAAGTAGGTGATAAAATGGCTGGACGTCACGGTAACAAAGGTATTGTTGCGCGTATTGTTCGTCACGAAGACATGCCTTTCCTTGAAGATGGAACTCCAGTAGATATAGTTTTAAATCCACTAGGTGTACCTTCTCGTATGAACATTGGACAAATCTATGAAACCGTTCTTGGTTGGGCAGGACAAAAATTAGGTAGAAAATATGCAACACCAATATTTGATGGTGCAACTTTAGACCAAATTAATGAACTAACAGATGAAGCAGGAATTCCAAGGTTTGGTCATACTTATTTATATGATGGAGGAACAGGTGAACGTTTCCACCAAGCAGCAACAGTTGGAGTAATCTATATGTTGAAACTTGGACACATGGTTGACGATAAAATGCACGCACGTTCAATCGGACCATACTCACTAATTACACAACAACCACTTGGAGGTAAAGCTCAATTTGGAGGTCAACGTTTTGGAGAGATGGAGGTTTGGGCACTTGAAGCTTATGGAGCATCAAGTACATTAAGAGAAATCTTAACAGTAAAGTCAGATGACGTAATTGGTAGAGCTAAAACTTACGAAGCAATCGTAAAGGGAGAAACTATGCCAGAACCAGGATTACCAGAATCATTCAATGTATTAATGCATGAATTGAAAGGTCTTGGATTAGACATTCGTTTAGAAGAATAAATTATATGTATAAGTAGAGACGTTGTTTTGCAACGCCTCTATCTTAACATAATTACAATAGTTTTTAGAAGCTATTTCCTGCTATACGTTACAATCTTTTCTTTTTTTAAAGAAAAAAATGAAAAGGATTTTCACTGCTATCAGGGCTAAAAAAATAAAATTTCAATTTCAAATAAATCAATAGTAGAAACTATGATGAATAATAGAAATAACAACAAAGACAACAAACAAAGTACTATTAAAAGATTTAACAAAATCACTATTGGACTAGCATCTCCAGAGGCGATATTGGCAGAATCTCGTGGTGAGGTTTTAAAACCTGAAACAATCAATTATAGAACTCACAAACCAGAACGTGATGGTCTTTTCTGCGAAAGAATTTTCGGACCAGTAAAAGATTTTGAATGTGCTTGTGGAAAATATAAAAGAATACGCTACAAAGGTATTGTTTGTGACCGTTGCGGAGTAGAAGTAACCGAGAAAAAAGTACGTCGTGATAGAGTAGGACACATCAATCTTGTTGTGCCAATTGCTCATATCTGGTATTTTCGTTCACTTCCAAACAAAATTGGATACATTCTTGGTTTACCATCTAAGAAATTAGATATGATTATCTACTACGAAAGATACGTAGTTATTCAAGCAGGTATTGCTAAAAATGCAGAAGGCGAATCTTTATCAAGACTTGACTTTTTAACAGAAGAAGAATATTTAAATATTTTAGACACACTTCCTGCAGATAATCAGTATCTTGATGATTTTGATCCTAATAAATTTGTTGCCAAAATGGGAGCAGAATGTATTATGGATTTATTAGCTAGAACAGATTTGAACAATTTGTCATACGAATTGCGTCATGCTGCTAATAATGAAACTTCTAAACAAAGAAAAACAGAAGCATTAAAAAGATTGCAAGTTGTTGAATCATTTAGAGATTCTAACCTAAACAGAGAAAATCGTCCAGAATGGATGATTCTTAAAGTTATACCAGTTATTCCACCAGAATTGCGTCCATTAGTGCCACTTGATGGTGGTCGTTTTGCAACTTCAGATTTGAATGACTTGTACCGAAGAGTTATCATCCGTAACAACCGTCTTAAAAGATTAATGGAAATCAAAGCTCCAGAAGTTATCTTAAGAAACGAAAAACGTATGTTACAAGAATCAGTAGATTCATTATTTGATAACACTCGTAAAGCTTCTGCTGTAAAAACTGAATCTAACAGACCATTAAAATCTTTATCAGACTCATTAAAAGGTAAACAAGGTCGTTTCCGTCAAAACTTATTAGGAAAACGTGTCGATTATTCTGCGCGTTCAGTAATTGTTGTTGGACCAGAAATGAAATTGTTCGAATGTGGTCTTCCTAAAGATATGGCTGCCGAATTATATAAACCATTCGTTATTCGTAAATTAATCGAAAGAGGAATTGTTAAAACAGTTAAATCTGCTAAGAAAATAATTGACAAAAAAGAACCAGTAGTTTGGGATATCTTAGAAAATGTAATTAAAGGTCACCCAGTATTACTGAATCGTGCTCCTACATTACACAGACTTGGTATTCAAGCTTTCCAACCAAAATTAATTGAAGGAAAAGCAATTCAATTACACCCATTAGTGTGTACTGCCTTCAATGCCGATTTTGATGGTGACCAGATGGCAGTTCACTTGCCACTTGGACCAGAAGCTATTCTTGAAGCTCAATTATTAATGTTGGCTTCTCATAATATCTTGAATCCTGCAAATGGTGCTCCAATTACCGTACCTTCTCAAGACATGGTACTTGGTCTTTATTACATGACCAAAGAACGATTGTCAACTCCAGAACACAAAATTTTAGGTCAAGATTTGACTTTCTATTCTGCCGAAGAAGTAAATATTGCTTTAAACGAAGGTAGATTAGAATTAAACGCAAGAGTTAGAATTAGAGCTAAAGATTTTAACGAATCTGGAGAACAAGTATTTAAAATCATTCAAACAACTGCCGGTAGAGTATTATTTAATGAAGTAGTACCGGAAGCAGCTGGATTTATAAATGAAGTATTGACTAAAAAATCTTTACGTGATATTATTGGAAAAATCTTGTCGGTAACTAACGTTCCTACAACTGCAGCTTTCCTTGATGAAATGAAAGATATGGGTTATAAATTTGCCTTCAAAGGTGGATTATCATTCTCATTAGGTGATATTAGAATTCCAGAACAAAAAGCAAAATTGATTGCTGATGCTCGTGTTCAAGTGGAAGGTATTTCTGTGAATTACAACATGGGACTTATCACAAATAATGAACGTTACAATCAAGTTATTGATATTTGGACTTCTGCCAATGCTCAACTTACAGAATTAGCAATGAAAAATATTAGAGAAGACCAACAAGGTTTCAACTCGGTATATATGATGCTTGATTCAGGTGCGCGTGGTTCTAAAGAACAAATTCGTCAGTTAACTGGTATGCGTGGATTGATGGCTAAACCAAAAAAATCTACAGCTGGTGGTGGTGAAATTATTGAAAATCCAATTCTTTCTAACTTTAAAGAAGGTCTTTCTATCCTTGAGTACTTTATTTCTACTCACGGTGCACGTAAAGGTCTTGCAGATACTGCTCTTAAAACAGCAGATGCAGGTTACCTAACTCGTAGATTACATGACGTTTCTCAAGACGTAATTGTAAACTCTGTAGATTGTGGTACATTAAGAGGTATTGAAGTTTCTGCTTTAAAGAAAAATGAAGAAATCGTTGAAACATTAGGAGAAAGAATTTTAGGACGTGTTGCATTGCAAGATGTTATTAATCCTTTAACATCTGATGTAGTTATTCATGCTGGTGAACAAATTACCGAAGCTATCGTTAAAATTATTGAAGAATCTCCAATTGAAAAAGTTGAAGTACGTTCTCCACTAGTTTGTGAAGCTAAAAAAGGTATTTGTGCTAAATGTTACGGAAGAAACTTAGCAACTGGAAAAATGACTCAAAGAGGAGAAGCTGTTGGTGTTATTGCTGCACAGTCTATTGGTGAGCCAGGAACACAATTAACACTTCGTACTTTCCACGTTGGTGGAGTTGCTGGTGGAGTTTCAGAAGAATCTAGCATTATTGCAAGATTTGGCGGAAAACTAGAAATAGAAGATTTAAAAACAGTTGTTGGCGAAGATGCTGATGGCAATAAAGTTGACATTGTAGTTTCTCGTTCAACAGAGTTAAAATTAACAGATGTTAAAACAGGAATCCTGTTGAGTACTCATTATATTCCTTATGGAGCAGTTATTAGCGTAAAAGATGGTGATGTTGTTGAAAAAGGAGCTGCAATTTGTAAATGGGATCCATATAATGGTGTAATTGTTTCAGAATTTACAGGAAAAATTGCATACGAAGATTTAGAACAAGGTCAATCGTTTCAGGTAGAAATTGATGAACAAACAGGTTTCCAAGAAAAAGTAATTTCTGAAGGAAGAAATAAAAAATTAGTTCCAACTTTATTGGTTTATGGTAAAGATGGCGAATTGATTCGTTCTTACAACTTACCAGTAGGTTCTCACCTTATGGTAGAAGATGGAGAGAAAATTAAAGCAGGTAAAATTCTTGTGAAAATTCCTCGTCGTTCTTCTAAAGCAAGTGATATTACTGGAGGTTTACCAAGAATTACAGAGTTATTAGAAGCTCGTAATCCTTCTAATCCTGCTGTAGTTTCTGAGATTGATGGTGTAGTTTCTTTCGGAAAAATTAAAAGAGGTAATCGTGAAATCATTATCGAATCTAAATTTGGTGAGGTTAAGAAATATTTAGTAAAATTATCAAGTCAAATCTTAGTTCAAGAAAATGACTTCGTAAAAGCCGGTGTGCCTTTGTCTGATGGTGCTATAACTCCAGATGATATTTTAAGAATTCAAGGACCATCTGCTGTTCAACAGTATTTGGTTAATGAAATTCAAGAAGTATACCGTCTTCAAGGTGTAAAAATTAATGATAAACACTTTGAGGTTGTAATTCGTCAAATGATGCGTAAAGTAAGAGTTGAAGATCCAGGAGATACTTTATTCCTAGAAGAACAATTAATTCACACAAGTGATTTTATTCGTGAAAATGATAAATTATACGGAATGAAAGTTGTTGAAGATGCTGGTGATTCAGATAATCTTAAACCAGGTCAAATTATTTCTCCTAGAGATTTAAGAGATGAAAATTCATTATTGAAACGTAACGATAAAAATCTAGTAGTTGCACGTGAAGTTATCACTGCAACCGCAACACCTGTTTTACAAGGTATTACAAGAGCTTCGCTTCAAACAAAATCATTCATTTCAGCAGCATCATTCCAAGAAACTACAAAAGTATTAAATGAAGCAGCAGTTGCTGGAAAAATTGATACTTTAGAAGGTCTTAAAGAAAATGTTATTGTTGGACATAGAATTCCTGCCGGTACAGGTATGAGAGATTATGATCATACAATTGTAGGATCTAAAGAAGATTATAACGAAATGATGGCTAATAAAGAAGAATATATTTATTAATATTATGAGTGATAACAATCAACCACAACAAGGTCAAATAAATATTGAGCTTGATGAAAAAATTGCTGAAGGAATATATTCTAATCTAGCAATTATTAATCATTCTCCATCTGAGTTTGTTTTAGATTTTGTAACCATTATGCCTGGTGTACCTAAATCTAAAGTGAAATCTAGGATTATATTAACTCCACAACATGCTAAAAGATTATTGGCTGCATTGGGCGAAAATATTCATAGATTTGAAGTAGCTCATGGTGAAATTAAAGACTCTGAACAACCAAATATTCCTTTGAATTTTGGCCCAGCTGGACAAGCTTAATAAAAAATTTAATTAATTCTAAAACTCCTCAAGAAATTGAGGAGTTTTTTTATGTTTAATAGTTAAAAAAATAATTAATTTTTATTAATTATGGTTAAAATAATGATTAAATAAATAACAAAAAGAATCATTATTTTTTTGTAGAACTAAATCTACAGCGTGTATTTAATGCTTAAATTATTATAAAAAAATGTATTTAAACGATTATTTAGGTTTTTTATAGTATATTTTTTTTTGATAATTTTTTTTAACAATAATTTTGTTAAAAAAAAATTGTATTAATTATTAATTCAAGAATCCCAAAGCCGAGTTGATTCATTAAAAAAACATAAATATTTCCAGGTTTATTTTTTTTATATAATCACGTATTTATACTCTTTTACAAAGTTTTATTTTAGAATAATTTTGTCATTCTAAATAATTAAATCGATCATTATGAAAAAAAATATTCAAATCTCCTCTTTTTTTTATTGGTGACAAGGAATATAAAAAAAATAATTACTGTAATAACAAAAAATTAAATTTGAAGAAACCCCATTCTATTAATTTAACATTCTGAAGCTTTTTAAAAATTAAATATTAATTTAAACAATTATTATTATGAAAACAGAATTACAGCTCCCAAAAACAGGTTTAAATAATCATTTTTTAAAATTTTATATCAAAGTATTGATAGATAGTATTTATTCACAAAATATACTATTCTTCAAACGTTTTTTAATTAGTGCACTTTTTATTGGTAATTTTTACTCTTATAGTCAAGTGACAATTGCTCGACAAGATTTTGAAACTTCACCTGCTACGCCAACTTTAACATTTTCTCCTACTTTAGGTCAATTGGGTTCAGTAACTCCAGGATCACCTGCTTCAGCAACTACTGTATTTGCTGGTGCAAGAGGTTACTATTTTACTGGAAATGTCGTTGGTCCAGCAGTTTTTACATCTAATGCTGACGTTGATACTCGTTGTTATAGTAATCCATCATTAACCTTTCGATTAGCTGCTTTAGCTACAAATGGTGCTCAAGGATTAGATGTTCTTGATATAGTTACGGTTGCAATAAGTACTAATGGAGGAACAACTTTTACAAATGAAATGCAAGTAAAAGGTTTTTCTAATGCAGTTTGGAGTTATACAGCCGGAACAGGAAATGCTACTGCAGCATATGATGGAAATGTAACTGTAGAGTCAGGTAAAATTTTCGCACCAACTGCTGGAGGTGTAAGAACAACAGATGGTTATAGTACAGTAATTTTAACTGGTTTGCCAAAAACAGCTAATTTAAGAGTTAAAATTACTTTGGCAAATGATGCAGGAAACGAAACTTGGGCTATTGATAATGTAGTTATTAATAATGCAGTTGTTGCAACAACTCCAACAACACCAACTTTTACAGCGGTTTCTGCAATATGTTCAGGAGGAAGTTTATCAGCTTTACCAACAACTTCTAATAATGGAATAACTGGAACATGGTCGCCAACATTAAATAATTTAACAACAACTACATATACCTTTACACCAACAGCAGGATTGTGCGCAACAACCACTACTTTGTCAATAACTGTAATTCCTAATGTTACCTATTATCAAGATTTAGATTCTGATGGATTTGGTAATAATGCTGTGCCAAATAGTACTTGTTTAGGTTTGCCTATTGGCTATGTATTAAATAATTTAGACTCAAACGATAATTTGTTGACTTATGTAGATGTTGATAACGATGGATTTGGATCTGCAGTTTTCGCACCAAGTGGTCCAACAAACAATATAGATTGTAACGATAATCAACTACGATATGCTGATTTAGATTCTGACAGTTTTGGTTCAACAACTTTTGTTGCCTGTGGTGGAGTATTGAATAATTCAGATTGTAACGACAATCAATTGCGATATGCAGATTTAGATTCTGACAGTTTTGGTTCAACAACTTTTGTAGCATGTGGTGGAGTATTAAATAATTTAGATTGTAACGACAATCAATTGCAATATTTAGATGCAGATGCTGATGGATTTGGTTCAACCACACAAGTAGCTTGCGGAGTTACTAATAATTCTGATTGTAATGATAATCAAATTCAATATGTAGATTTAGATAATGATGGTTTTGGTTCTACTACACAAGTTGCATGTGGTGTGACAAATAATTCCGATTGTAACGACAATCAATTGCGATATGCAGATTTAGATTCTGACAGTTTTGGCTCAACAACTTTTGTTGCCTGTGGTGGAGTATTAAATAATTTAGACTCTAACGATAATTTGTTGACTTATGTAGATGTTGATAACGATGGATTTGGATCTACAGTTTTCGCACCAAGCGGTCCAACAAACAATTCCGATTGTAACGACAATCAAATACAATATTTAGATGCAGATGCTGATAGTTTTGGCTCAACCACACAAGTTGCTTGCGGAGTTTTAAATAATTCCGATTGTAACGACAACAATATAACAATGCATACAACATTTCCATTTTATTTAGATGCAGATTTAGATGGATATGGCTCAACTTCTGCAATTGTTACTAGTTTATGTGCGGTTAATGCTAATACACCACCATTAGGATATTCTAAATTTAATACCGATTGTGATGATACAAATGCAACAATACATCCAGGAGCAGTTGACGTTTGTGGAGACGGAATCGACAACGACTGTAATGGAAACATAGACAATGTTGGTATGCCTGGCGGATGTATTCCAGTAGTTACAACAATTCGTCCAGAATCATGTGGTGTTACATTGCCATCAATCGATACTCCATTCTTGGCTTATTTAGTTTCAAATGCACAAGGATACCGTTGGAGAGTTACAAAAGTAATCGCAGGATTACCAAGTGCAAACCCAGCCGATGTTCAAATGTTGGATACATTCTTACGCTCAATGAAGTTAACACAATTGACTACTTATTCATTTGGTACAACATATCAAATAGAGG
>NZ_JAYVFH010000255.1:0-3216 GCF_043773265.1 Flavobacterium sp.
GGAAGTATTATGTTTTTAAAAATGAATCTAGGTTCACTTTGCAATTGTAAACTTATTGCATCGATTAATTTAGGATTGTTTTGAATGATTTTTTTGCAATTTTGTATTGCATTTTCATCTGTATCTGTTCCAACAAAACTCCAATTGTAAGCATGATTTCCTATTATTGGATAGATACAATTTGCACCAATACCAATATCTAATCCAATTATATTTTCTCCTTCGGGAATTTTTCCGTCATTAGATTCTGATAATAAATCGGCTATATAATGAATATAATCTGCTCTTCCAGGAATTGGTGGACACAAATAATCTTTAGGAATATCCCAATTGTTAATTTCATAATCTAAAATTAAAATGGCTGTATTTAAAGCTTTTACAGCATCTGGATTACTAAAATCAATCGATTCGATATTGTGTTCGTTTATGAATACAAATTTTTTTAATTTAGTATGTGCAGCAATTAATTCTTCGAAATTGTATCTAAATCTATGTGGATTTCTTGGATGTAAAGTGGTTTTTTCGGTAATAATTTTGTTCTTCATTTTTTCATTTCTCTATATCAAATATATAAAAATGAATATAAAAAACAATTTATTTAGTCAAAACATTCCATAAGTAATAAATCGCCTTGTTTGTGTTCAATTTTTACAATTCCATCTTGGGTTACATGATTACTGCTTCCTGTTCTATATCCAATTATAAGTTCTTCATTTTGTAACGAATAGAACAAATTTTCTGTTGTAATACCAAATACTTTTCCTATAGGAATTAAAGAAATTGGTGTGGCTTTAGTGTACCATTTTTCAAATTTTGGAGGTAATAAAAACACTTTGGAATGGTCGTCTAGCAATACAATTTTTAGTTTGTTTCTATATTGAACAATACTTGTAATGTTTGTAATTGTATGATCGGCACGTTTTCCAGTAGCCCAAACTACATTTACCGCTTTGTGACCTTTTTCTATTAAGTAATCAAATGCTTTTTCTAAATCGGTTTTATCTTGATTTGTAGCATAAACTATTTCTAACGGAAATTGTTTTTCTTTATATATATCTGGATTAAAATTATCATCAAAATCTCCAAGAAGTACATCTATTTTTATGTCTAATTGTAAAACTCTATCAATTGCATTGTCAAGAACAATAACAATTGGTGACCATTCTAGTAATTGTCCTAAAAGTTCCATAGAACATTCAGCGCCATTTGCAATAATTAGTGCTGGTTCTTGATCGTCGCGAACTATATGGTGTGATGACATTTTAAGATAAAAAGTTATAGATTTGAATTACCAAAGTTGCTAAGTTGTCAAAAATAGCAATTAATTCATTATTTAAACATCTTTACTTATTTTTTGTATTTCTCAACTCGTATTTCAAATTTACAGAACAATATAATTTTTTAAATCGATTTCAGATAAATGAAAATAACCTAATGGATAATTTGCAGAATTTGTTTGATTAATAATATTTCCTCTAAGTGTTGCTGGTGCAGTTGCAAATGGACTTCCGCCTGCACTTCCTGCAATATTTATTAACTTGTTCATATAGTTGTAATAACGCAAAGTTATTCCTTGCAAAGTCATGTCTAATGTATTTGTAGGATTTAATTCTTCATTAGTATAAAATCCAAACATTTGATTTCCTTGAAAAAATTTATCATCTAGAACACCATATTCTGGAAAAATTATTCCACTTTTTTTAAATCCAATTAAGTAATAATTATTTTGCAAACCATTATCTTGATAGAAAAATTTTATTTGAATTTCATCACCACTTAATCCTTGAACTGTTTCTTGTTCTATAGTTTCAATAATTGGAGTGCTAATTAATTTATCGGTTGAAACATAGGTGTTTCCGTTATATATTACTGTTAATGTGTAAGTTTCATCAATTATTGGTATAAAGTCATTGCATAAATATTCTCCTGTTGCAGGTGTTTCTATAAAATTAAAAACGGTATTAGTGCTATTTATAATAAAAACTGTTGCACCGGAAACAATTGGAATTATATTGTTATAATATGAAGTTGTAGTTGTAAGTTTAATTTTTTGGTTGTTACCAACAGTTCCTTTTTGCCATTTTATTGATGCGTCAATTACTAATTTTGGTTCGGCTGTATTTAAATTTACATCAATAACATCTTCACAACTTGAGAAAGCTGTAATTATCAATAAACTGATAATTAATTTTACATTTTTTAAAATCATTTTTATATAACTTTGTTTGAATTCTTGAACAATTGATTTCATATTTTTAGAATTTAAAGTTGTAAGAAACAGATGGAACGATTCCGAAAATTGATAATCTCAATGCTTCATTATTACCAGAATCTTGATTTTGTCTAAAACTAATTAACGCTGCATTTTTTCGACCATAAAGATTATAAATACTAAAAACCCATTCGGCTTTTAATTTCTTTTTCTCACTTTTTTTAGGAGTTAATGTTGCAGAAATATCTAGATGATGGTATAATGGCAAATTATTCTCGTTGCGTAATCCATAACTAGGAATTGTTATTCCTTGATAAACATATTGACCATTAGGATAAGTAACAGGTTGACCAGTTTGAAGTGTAAAATTGGCGCCAAAACTCCATTTTTTATTATATTTATAAGAACTTGTAACAGCTAAATTATGCATTTTGTCATATGCAGAACGATACCAGTTTCCATTATTTATTCCAGATTCTGTAGTTGTTCTTCCTGGAGTTTTTTGTTCAGATCTAGAAAGTGTGTAGGCAATCCAACCATTTAGTTTTCCTGTGTTTTTTCTAAATAAAATTTCTAAACCATAAGAGCGCATTTCACCATTTAGAATAACTTGTTCTATTGCTTCGTTGGCAATTAAATCTGCTCCATCAATATAATCCATTCTGTTTTTAGTGTTTTTATAGAAACTTTCAACCTCTAGAGAATAGTTATTTTCTTTAAGATTAGAAAAATATCCTATTGCAATTTGGTCAGAAATTTGAGGTTTTATAAAATTATCACTTGGTGTCCATACATCTAGTGGAGTAGGAGAAGCAGTATTGGAAACCAATTGAAGATATTGAACCATTCTATTGTAGCTAGCTTTTATAGATTTGTTTTGGTTAATTTCATATGCAATCGAAAATCTTGGTTCTAAATTATTAAAACTGGCAATAGTTTTATTTTTTTTAAAAAATTCTGTCGCTATTGGAGTAGCTTTTTCATAAATTTCTAATTCTTCATTA
>NZ_JAYVFH010000256.1:0-2966 GCF_043773265.1 Flavobacterium sp.
ATTAAAACTTGCCACAGATCCAAGATGGGTAACTATTGTAGAATCAAATATTGAAGAAATATTGACAGATCATGCTTGGTGCGAACAAAAAGCCGCAACAAACGTAATTACATTAATCACTCAAAATTCAGAACATGAGGAATTAGTAACTTCATTACTTGAAATTGCTAAAGAAGAATTAGATCATTTTCAAATGGTTCACAACATTATTAAAGAACGTGGATTAACTTTAGGAAGAGAGCGAAAAGACCACTATGTGAATGAGTTATTTAAATTTCTTAAAAAAGATGGAAGTCGCAACGACGCTTTTGTTGATAGATTATTATTCTCAGCAATGATTGAAGCAAGAAGTTGTGAACGTTTTAAAGTTCTTTCTCAAAATATAAAAGATACTAAATTAGCCACTTTTTATAGAGAGTTAATGATAAGCGAAGCAGGACATTACACTTCTTTTCTTGCATTTGCCAGAAAATATTCAGAAAAAGTAGACGTAGACAAGCGATGGAAAGAATGGATAGAATTTGAAGGAGTTTTAATTACAAAATATGGTAAAGAAGAAACTATTCATGGATAGAATATAATACTTGTTTTTTATAGTTATATTCTTCTTATTGACAAGTCCTAAATAATCGATACAGATTATTTGACAAAAACAGATAAATTAAACTGTATCATAAATATTTTTGGTGTTGTTTTTAGTTTTATAGGTTTTCATTATTAGTTTACTTTGCTCGTGTATTTGATTTTGTGTTAGCATATGGTTTGATAAATGAAGACTCTTTTCAGTATAAATTTGTACTGTTATTTTATTATTTGTTTCATAATTGGAAGGTCTTGATTGTATTTATCAATCATTGTTGTCCGATAAAAAAGAAGCCAAATAGATAGCTTCTTTAAATGAATCGTAAATTTGTTTTGTGAAATACAAAAAACGATGAGCAAAAGTAACTATTTTTCTAGCAAATCTGTTTTTGGACAGCTGATTTCTTTAATTGATGACAAAAAAATAAAAGACGCAGTTAAAAAGACTGACTCTAATAGATATGTAAAGCGTCTTAAGAGTAAAGACCATTTGATAAGCATGCTTTTTTGCTCGTTTGCTAAGTGTAATGCTCTTCGAGAAGTTTCAGGAGCTATACATGGATTGTCAGTGAAGACAGAAAGTTTTCAGTTGAGTCAGGTACCAAAACGAAGTAACTTATCAGTTGCAATTAAGAATAGAAAGGTTGAGTTCTTTGAAGAAATTTACAATAAATTATTACATCAATATAGTTCGGTTTTATCGGACAGTCTAATTGAAAATGTTCTAAATAAGCAAGTTAAAATTGTTGACAGTAGCACCATTATTTTGTTTAAAGATATTTTAAGTTGTGTAGGAAGAAAGTCAAAAGATGGAAAAAGTAATGGCGGAATAAAAGTTCATACCGTAATAAATGCAGATGAAATAGTTCCTAATTTAGTTTGGTTTAGTCAAGCGGTAACATGACCATAATTTTTTAGAAAAGTTAAAATGTGACGACAACACAGTTTATGTTTTTGATAATGGATGCAATGATTACAAGTCATTCAAGCATTTTACAGAACATAAAACAGGATTTGTAACCCGACTAAAAACAACGATTTGTATGACGAAATTAAAAATTTAGAAATACCAGAACGTGTTCTTAGCGGTGTTTTATGTGATAAAATAATTGAAGCAGAAGTAAAAAAAGAGAAGGAAATAATCAAGTTAAAATTACAAAAAAGTAACTTTTTATGACCGAGAAAATAAACGAGAATTTGAATTTTTACAAATTTGTTTATGTTATGAGCCGATTTAATCCCAGGATTGTATAAAGTTAGATAGCAAATAGAATTATTATTCAAGAAATTAAAATATAATTTTACGTTGCGATATTTTTTAGAAGAAAATGAAAATGCTAATAAAATTCAGATTTATTGTGTTTTAATTGTTAATCTGCTAATGGCAGTAATCAAAAAGAAATTAAAAAGGAGCTGGGCTTTTTTAAACTTGGTTAGTTTTTGTAAAATTCATCTTTTCAATTATATACAACTGATAAAATTTTTAGAAAATCCAGAAAAAGACTGTATTATTGATAAAGCATAAGTAGAAGAATTATCCTTTTTTTGAATCCTAGTTTTGAGAAATCATAGATAATTATAAGTTAAAAACTGTATAACAACAAATTAAAAAATAAAAACAATTGTTTTTATTTTTTTTCTGACATTAATTTTTTTAAATCTTGATTTAACAAATAATAGAGCTTTTTCGTCCCTATTCTTGGCATTTTTTTTCTAATTTCATATACTATATCCATAACTTTTTTTGCCTTATCTTGTTTGATAATGTGTCGTTTTTTCTGTTATAAACCTGTCTATCTATCCCGAACAAAGTACAGGCAAACATTACTGTTTGTTTTTGTTGTTCTTTAAATTGGTCGATTGTTCGGGTAATGAGTTTTTTCGGATATCAATTTTATACTCTTTTTCTGCCATATCAATCATCATATCAAAAATGATGGCTTTCTTATCGGCAACAAAAGCTTGTTGTTCTAAAAATGCTTTTTGTTTTTCTAATAACTTAACTTGAACTTCAAGTTCCATTATTTTTTGTTCAGGAGATTTTGGCATATTTGATGGTGTTTAATTTTCCCAATCAAAGTTACCAATTTTCGTAATCTTCCTACTATTTTTGAACGAGCTTGATGAGTTGATAAGCTTCCTTGTTCTATTTCTTGAACAACCTGTAATTTAAAAGACATTGTGTTGTCTTTTTGTGTACACATTACAAAGTGGTTTTCATGGGTATTTTCCATAACGATGAAATTTGTGTATCGCTATTTCAGGACAAGACATATTATAAAATTAAAAAACCCTATCCAAATAGAATAGGGTTTTAAAGAAAGGCGGCGACATACTCTCCCACAAATTGCAGTACCATCTGCGCAATCGGACTTAACTTCTCT
>NZ_JAYVFH010000257.1:0-12461 GCF_043773265.1 Flavobacterium sp.
GCGTCTTTTTTATTGTTCAGATATAATTACACACAACCAAAACAAGATAACAACAATGCAAATTTTAGACGGAAAAAAAGTAGCCGAAGACATAAAAAATGAAATTGCTGCCGAAGTACAGAAAATGAAAGACAATGGCGAAAAAGTACCACACTTAGCAGCAATAATTGTTGGTAATGATGGTGCAAGTTTAACCTATGTTGGTAGTAAAGTAAAAGCTTGCGAAAGAGTTGGATTTGAATCTACGTTAATAAAATTACCAAGTACAACATCTGAAACAGAATTGCTTAAAAAAATAAAAGAATTAAATGAAAATGATGCTATAGATGGATTTATAGTTCAGCTTCCATTACCAGAACAAATCGATACTCAAAACATCATTATGACTATTGATCCAAGCAAAGATGTTGATGGTTTTCACCCAGAAAATTTCGGAAAAATGGCATTAGATATGAGTACATTTATTCCGGCAACACCATTTGGAATTTTAGAATTACTTGAACGTTATAATGTTGATACCGCAGGAAAACATACAGTCGTTATTGGAAGAAGTCACATTGTAGGAAGACCAATGAGTATTTTAATGGGTAGAAAAGGATTTCCAGGAAACTCTACAGTTACATTAACTCATAGTCATACCAAAAACATTAGTCAAATTACAACTCAAGCAGATATAATAATTACAGCTCTTGGAGTTCCAAATTATCTAAAAGCCGAAATGATAAAAGATGATGCAGTTGTAATTGATGTTGGTATCACAAGAGTTATTGATGAAACTACCGAAAAAGGATATAGAATAACTGGCGATGTAGATTTTGAAATGGTTTCTAAAAAAGCATCTTTTATAACTCCAGTTCCAGGTGGCGTTGGTCCAATGACAATTGCTATGTTGCTAAAAAATACTTTGTTAGCTAGAGAACAAAAAAGAATGAAATTATAATATGATAATTTCTGTTGCAACAAATAATCAATTACCAATAATAAGAGATTTGGCATTTAAAATTTGGCCAGTTGCTTATGATGAAATACTTTCTAATGAGCAATTAAACTATATGCTAGATTTGATTTATAGTATTGAATCATTAGAAAAACAAGTTGAGAAGAGTCATGTTTTTTTACTGGTTAAAGAAAATAACAACTATATTGGTTTTGCTTCTTATGAATTGAATTATAAAGAAAAAAATGAAATTCCAGTTGAAAAAAAACTGAATTTAAATAAAACTAAAATTCAAAAACTGTATGTTTTACCAGAAATTCAAAGAAAAGGAATTGGAAAACATTTAATAAATTATATTAAGCAAATTGCAATTGCAAATGATAATTCGGTATTAATTTTAAATGTAAACCGATTCAATAAAGCTAAAGATTTCTATATAAAACAAGGTTTTACAATTGTTTCTAAAGTTAAAATTGATATTGGAAATAATTATATTATGGATGATTATGTAATGGAATTAACATTGTAATCTTTCTATTTTAAAACAAAATCAAGTTTTAAATCTACTTTTTTAGACACTTTTTTGCTAACCATATTCGGAATTTTAATTCCAAAATCATCAGTGTTTACAGAAAAATTTGAAATAAAAGCTAATCCAGTTGAATTCTTTTTTATCGATGCAATAATATTAATTTCTTTAGTTTTTCCGTGTAGTTCAAGTTTTCCTTTAATGTTATAATTTTTGGATTCGGTTGAAAGTTTAGAATAATCAAAATTTTCTATTTTACCTTTAAAAGTGGCTTTTGGATGTGCATCACTTTCAATATAATTTTCATTAAAGTGTTCTTCCATCAATGCAATTTTAAATCTAAATCCTTTTACTAAAGCCAAAGAAGCTATTTCGCCAGTTTTAGTGTTAATTATACAAGTAACACCATCGTTTTTAGCATTGATTTCTTCAAATGATGGTACAGAAGCTTCAAAGGTAATTGTACCGTTTTTTGTAATTAATTTATTTTGACCAAAAGTGAATAGACTTAAAAACAAAAGAATTATAGTGAGGAGTTTTTTCATATTTATTTTTTTTAAAGTGTTACAATTACTCTGCCAAACCTTCATTTTTCCATTGCTCGATTAAATTAATCGAAGTTTGAGGTAATCTTGGTCCACCATCGGGCATTGCTCCAGATGAACCTTCACTACTAGAAATTCTTTCAAACAAGCTAAGGGTTAAAATTGCATTTTTTACGTTTTCATAAGTTGTTAATGACAATGTTGCTCCATTGGTTGGTGTTGTACCATGACATTGAATACAATTGTTATCAATTATATTTTTTACAGTTGAATTATAAGTAACATTTTGTGACAAATTAGAATCAATTAAATCATCTGTACTATCGTTAGAACAACTACTAAAAAATATTATTGTAAATAAATAAAAAGCATATACTTTAATTTTCATTGTTTTTTGCTTAAAATTAAATAAATTATTTTATAAATTTAAAAAAAAAATATTAGTTTTGAGTGTTTTTATGAAAATGATAAAAATTGTTTTAATAAAAATAATGTTTTTTTGTGATAATATAACTTAGTTAATATACACTAATAATAAATAAACTAAAATATCTTTGTTTTCTAAATTTTTAAAATGAAAAAAAAAATTACATTATTATTAATTGTTATTTTTATTATTGCAATAATTTCATATAATTATTTGTACAAAGAACATAGAAATATTAGTTCAGAATCTGCTTCATTTTCTTTATCTTTGAAACAATTAAAAAATGATTTTGCTCTAAATGATAGTATTGCTAATAAAAAATATCTAGACAAAACTATTTCTATTTATGGAAAAATAACAAGTTTAGATTTATCTCAAAATGTGATTGTAATTGATTCCTCACTTTCTGCTAAGTTTAATTCTAAATTAACTTTAGTTAAAAATAGTGATAAAATTTCTATAAAAGGTAGGTTTATTGGTTATGACGATTTATTAGAAGAATATAAAATGGATCAATGTGAAATTCAAAAATAATCAATGAAACAGTTTTTATTAATTTTAATATTAAATACATTTTGTGTTTTTTCTCAACAGAAAGATGTTTTTACGATTGCCAAAAATGGATCTATTGAAGAAATAAAAGAATTATTATTAACAAATTCAAATGTTCTAGAATCATTAAATGAACATGGATTTTCACCTTTAATCCTTTCTTGCTACAAAGGAAATAATGAAATAGCAGAATTTATTATTAATCAAAAAGTTGATTTGAATTATGTATCTCAAGAAGGAACAGCATTAATGGCTGCAACAGTAAAGGGAAATATAAAATTGGTAGATTTATTGTTAAAAGGTAATGCAAATCCAAATTTAACAAATGAAAACGCAACAACAGCATTAATGTATGCAATACAATTTAAAAATATTGAAATTATTAAATTACTTTTGATAAATAAAGCAGATAAAACAATTCTAGATAAAGACGGAAAAAGTGCATTTGAATATGCTATTTTTTCAAAAGATGAAAATATTATTAACCTTTTAAAATAAAAAGCTATGAAATTAAAAATTACTCTTTTATTAACTTTATTAAGTTGTGCTGTTTTTGCTCAACAAAAATCTACAGGATTAATAACCTTGTCAACAAACATGGCCGCTTCGCTTACATTAGATAATTCAACTTCACAAGTGACTTTAACCTTAACTGGTCCAAATGATCGTTGGTTTGCTTTACAATTTGGTTCATTTACTGGCGGTATGCAAGCAGGTACTGATGTTGTTTATTGGAATAATGTTTCTTTGGTAGATGCAATTCATAATGGAGTTGGTATTGCACCATCTGTTGAATCAGCTAATGATTGGATAGTGATTTCAAATACTAATAATTCTCCATCAGCAGGTCTACGAACTTTAATTTACAGAAGAGCTTTTAATACTGGTGATTCTAATGATTATACTTTTAATTATGGAGATAATAATATAGATTTAGCTTGGGCAAGATCTAATACTGCAGTTTATTCACTTGCATATCATGGAGCAACAAATAGAGGAGTTTTGCTAGATATAGCTACAACTCTTGGGGTTGATAAATTTTCATTAAATAATTCTCAAGTTTATCCTAACCCAACAAGTGGCGATTTCACTGTTAAAACACAAACCTATCTAACTAAAGTAAATGTTTATACTATAATTGGTGCTTTTGTAAAAACAATTGAAGTTGAAGATAATGCAGAAAATGCAGAAGTTAACATTAAAGGTTTATCAACAGGAATTTATATGATTGAACTTCAAAATGATACTGAAAAATCTTGGAAAAAAGTTATTGTGAAATAATTTAATATTGTTTTAAGATTAAAGTTTTAAAAATATTAAATCCATGTTTTTCTAATGATTAATTATTAAAAACATGGGTTTTTTATATTGAAAAAAATAAAAATGAAAAAGATTTTATTATTGGTTTTATTTCCATTTGCACTTTTTGCACAAGATGATTTATTAAGCGAAATAGATACTGTTGCAACAAATGAAAAAGTTGAATCTGCATTTAAAGGTTTAAAAATTGTAAATATAGAATCAACAAAACTTGCTGCCAAAGGAGATTTATATTTTATTGTTGCACATAGATTTGGTTCTGTAAAAAATGGTTTTGAAGGTTTGTTTGGTTTGGATAATGCTATTACACAATTAAAATTTGTTTATGGATTAAACAATTGGATGACTATAAGTGGTGCAAGAAGCGAAATTGCTTATGATTTTTCGGCAAAATATTCTCTTCAACCACAAGTTAAAGATGGTTTTCCAATTGCATTGGTTGGCTTTTCAAGTATAGGTATAAATAATATTTTAAAAGAAAGTAATTATCCCAAAATGCAATTCAATAACAGATTAATTTATGTTTCTCAGTTATTAATTTCAAGAAAATTCAATAATAAATTTTCATTAGAATTGGCTCCAACTTTTTTTCACGAAAACTTTGTAGTTGATGACAATCAAGATAATACTCAATTTTCTTTAGGATTGGGAGGAAGATATAAAATGACAAACCATTGGTCATTAAATGTTGATTATGCTGCTCATTTAAACCGTTCATCAACTTCACCTTACAAAAATCCGCTTTCTGTTGGTGTAGATTTAGAAACTGGCGGACATGTTTTTCAAATGCATTTTAGTAGTTCACAAGGTATTCATGAGTCGGGTTTCTTAGGAAATACTACCGGAGATTGGACAACTGGAGATGTTTTTTTTGGATTTAATTTATTGAGAGTTTTTTAAGAATTTTTAAATATGATTGTAGTTTAAAAAAAAGTTCCATTCAAGAAATTAAATGGAACTTTTTTAAAATTTATTTATATTTATTCTTTCAAGAATTTTTGAGCATAATCTTTGCCATTACTGTCTCTCAATAATAAAATATAAGTTCCAGTCATTAAAGATTCAACATTTATAGAAGAAGTTGAAAGATCAGATTTTAATATCATTTTTCCATTTAAATCATATACTTGAGCTAATGTTAAAGATAAATTATCATTAGCTTTAATATTCAAAATATTTTTAGCAGGATTTGGATATAAACTAAATTCTGAATTTGTATAACTATCAACAGCTAGAGTAGAACCTTCAACAATATGAAGATTTTGGTTTATTGCAGGATTATTAATTGTATCTACAATTCCTGATGGCCATTTTATAATAACTTGAGATATTGCAGTATCTAAACCAAGACCAAAATGAGCATTTAATGTACTCATGAATTCAAATCCTTCGCCACTTCTAATTTCTCTAATTTGTATTCCCCAAGCACCATGAATTTCTATTCTTGTTCCAATTCCGTTTCTATTACTTTGAATACCTTGTAAATCCATTGTAATCCAATTATTGCCATTTGGAACTGCATATTTAATTGTACTTCCGTTTAAAAAATCAAGAAAACCATCACTGTTTAAATCACCAATTGCACCAATATTTAAAGACGAATAGGTTACTGGAGAAAATATATTATTACCTTGATTAAACATGATTTTGCCTCCGCTACCCATAACATCAATTAATCCGTTATTATCAAAATCATAAGAAATATAATCTCTATTTATTGACGTGTTTGTATCCCAACCAGAACCAGCTGTAATATTAGTAAAAGGTTCTTCAACGCTATTAGTAGTATTAAGATTGTTTAAGAAAAATTTGTTTCCAACACTTCCGTTAGAACCAATTAAAATATCCATATCACCATCATTATCAAAATCTGCAATTGCAGAAGACCAAGATTGTATTGGTGTAACATTTATTTGAGCAATTGCTGAAATATCTGTAAAAACGCCACCACCATCATTTCTGTGAAGTTCACAAGGTGGTCCAGAACATTTAGAAATAAACATATCATTATCGCCATCATTATCATAATCTGTCCATAAAGAGGCATAGTTTCCTCCGCCTGGAGTTATTCCTAATGAATATGCACCAGCTGTTACACCAGATTGATAATAAGTAAAATTACCAGTTCCATTATTTAAATAATATACATTTGGAGCAACATCATGACATGAAAAAGCATCTAAATGTCCGTCATTATTAATGTCAATAAAATTTGTTCTTTGACAGAAAATATATTGTCCAGGTGTTGCACTAGTATATGCAGTACCAGTATTATTGGATTTCCAAAAAGAAAGACCATCACCACTACCAAGAAGTAAATCATTATAACCATCTTTATTATAATCACCAGCTGCAATACTCCATGAAGGCATTTTGCTTGTGCCAGTTATTGCAAAATTTGTTACAGTTAATGCGCCAGCAGTTCCTTGATTATGAATCCTTAAGTTATTTGCACTTACTCCAACAATATCATCTTTATGATCACCATTCATATCAACAATACATAAATTATAAGTGCTATTAATTGTAGTAATGTTTTGATTTGTATATGAAATTGGTGTTGGTACTTCAGGAATAAAAGCATTTTCTGTTAATAGGAAAGTAAAACCATTAGAGCTCCATTTATTATCCCATGCAATTATATAAGAGGTACCTGCAAAAACATTAAAAGTTTTAATTGATGAATATGAAGTACCAGAATCATCATCTCCAGAATAACAATTTAAAGTTGTACAAGTTCCTGAATATACATGAAATCTAGTATCAACTCTTGGAGTATTAGCAGCAATATCTGTGCTAATAGTAACTGTGTAGTTTTGTGTAGGTGTATAAACATACCATTCACCAAAAGTTGCACCTGCACCATTATTTGCACAAATTGGTGATGGTAATGCACCATTTATTGGACCAACCACATAATTTCCAGCAACATTTATTGGTACAGCTGTTGCGCATGTGTTTTGTGATTTTACAAATTGAGCAATAAAACAAAGTGCAATAATTAAAGTTATTTTTTTCATTTTTATTTAGTATGTTTTATTCTTTCAAGAATTTTTGTGAATAATCTTTTCCGTTTTCGTCTCTTAATAATAAAATGTAAGTTCCTGTCATCAAAGATTCAACATTTAAAGATGAAGTTGTAAGTTCTGATTTAATAATTAATCGTCCATTTAAATCATATACTTGTGCAGATTTAAAAGTTAAATTGTCGTTGGCTTTTATATTTAATATATTTTTTGCAGGATTTGGATATAAACTAAATTCAGAATTAGTATAACTATCAATTGCTAATGTTGATCCTTCAACAATGTGATTTTTTTGATTTATTGTAGGATTGTTAATAATATCAACAGTTCCTGAAGGCCATCTTATAATAACTTGAGTAATAGCAGTTGCTAATCCAATTCCGAAATGAACATTTAAAGTACTCATGTATTTAAATCCTTCACCACTTCGAACATCTCTAATTTGTTTTCCCCAAGCACCATAAATTTCAACTCTTGCTCCAATACCATTACTATTACTAGCAATTCCTTGTAATGAAAACTTAACCCAATTATTAGCATTTCCGCTATTAATTCTTAAAGTTGTTCCAGATTGAAAATCTAAAAAACCATCATTATTTAAATCACCAACCGCACTTACCCCAAAACCATGAGCAAAAGGTACAAAAACTCCTGTTCCACCTTGATTATACATAATTTTGTTTCCACCACCCATAAAATCTATAAAACCATCATTGTCAAAATCGTAAGCAATGTGTTCAACGTTTGTACTAGTATTTGTATCCCAACCAGAACCAGCTGTTACATCTGTAAATGGTTCTTCGGTTGTATTTGTTGTATCTAGATTATTTCTTTTTAATTTATGTGCTCCAGAACTTGCACCGACTAAAACATCCATATCGCCATCATTATCATAATCTGCCCAAGCAGAAGACCAAGATTGACCAGCATCATATAAATTCATTTCTACTGATATGTCCGAGAAAGTTCCGTTTCCGTTATTTCTGTGTAATTCATCTGGTGGAACACTTCCACACTTTGCAATAAACATATCTAAATCGCGATCATTATCATAATCAATCCATATTGAACCATAGTTTCCACCATTTGCGCTAAGTCCAAGTGAATAAGCACCAGGAGTTATACCAGATTGATAATAGGTAAAAAGACCATTTCCATTATTTAAATAATAAACATTTGGATCAACATCATGACATGAAAAGGCATCTAAATGACCATCATTATTTATATCTATAAAATTTGTTCTTTGACAGAAAATATATTGTCCTGGAGAATCTGATGTAAATGAAGTACCAGTACTATTAGATTTCATGAATGTTAAACCACTTCCGCCACCATAAACCAAATCGTTTTTTCCATCTTTGTTATAATCACCTGCTGCTATACTCCATGATGGTAAATAACCATTTGCGATAGCTGTAGTTGGTAAATCTGTCATTGTAAATCCACCTGATCCATTTTGAACATGAGTTCTAATATTTGCAGTACTTACTCCAACAATATCATCAAGATAATCACCATTAATATCTACAATACATAAATTGTAAGTACTGTTTATTGTACTAATTGTTTGGTTGGTAAAACTTACTGGACCAGTTGGAGGAGTTACTATTGGGTTTTCAATTACTTGAAAAGTAAAACCAGTAGATTGGTATCTGTTTTCAAAAGCAATATAATATGTTGTACCCGATATTGCATTGAATGTTACAGTTGATAAATAAGAGTTTGTATTGCCAGAATTACAAGCAATAACTCCAGCATCATCATCACCAACAAGACAAGATAAGCCAGCACATGTTCCAGTATAAACTTGTAAACGCGTGTCTTTACAAATGTTTATTGTTAAATCGGTTGTTACAGTAACTGAATAATTTTGAGTTGGTGTATAAGCATACCATTCAGCAGCGGTAACTGTTCCAGATCCAAAACATGCAACAGTAGTTGGTGAACCATTTATTGCATCAACCACAAAGGTTCCTGCACTTGTAATTGGCATTGCAGTTGCACAAGAATTTTGGGCAAATGAAAATTGTGAGATTAGAATTAGTAATAAAGTAATTTTTTTCATTTTTATAGTTTGTTTGTTTGGTTTGTTTAGTGATTTAGTAATTTAGTTTTATTATGGACATGGTTCTAAAGAATTAATCCATTGTTCAATTAAAGCTACACCTTCGTCATGAATAATTGTTCGTCCATGAAGTGGCATTCTAAAACTTTCATTGGTTGTATTCAATCGATGATACATCATAGAGCGATTTATATTTCCTGGATTTACAATTTTACTTAATGCTGGATCAAAATCTTGCATGTCTTGAGTTTCGACACAAACACCCATATTTGCTCTGTTGTTTGCAGTTTCGCTATAAGCAAATCTCATTGGTCTGTAATCACAATGTCTATCAGTTTGATGGCAATGTGCGCAATTAATATCTACATATGAACGTGCTCTTTGGTCTAACGATTTTGAAGTGTCGTTATAATCAATAGTTGAATTGTCTGCAGATGGTAAAGTAAAATTATTTTCTAAGTAACCTTCTTCAATCCATTTTGTCAACTGATTTTTAGAAGCTGTTCCGTAATTGTAATTAAAATTAAGATTTTGAGGTTTTATACCAATTGGAATATGTATTGTAATTTCATCTCCAGCTACAATTTCTTTTGCTTTGTGACAAACTATACATTGTTCTTCTGAAGGAATTCTATAATTTGCAGTTTTTATAACATCATTTTCATCTTTCCAGCTTACTTCTGTAAAACTACCAGCTACACTATAAAAAGCTTCGGTTTGTTCTGCATTCCAAATATAATCGGCAAAAATCCAACCTGTTTCCTTTCTTATCATTACACGCGTTTCAATAATTCTCGTTGCACCAACAGGTGTAACATTTTGAACGTTTTCATAATAAAAAGTTTTTATTAAAGCTGCTCCAACCGGCAAGTCTAATACTTTTGTTTCACTAGTATAAGTTGCTCTTGAGTTTTTTGGCATCCAAACAAATCTTTTTTTATGAGCATAATCTGTAAATAATGATGATGCTGGTTCGTAAGGAAGAACATTTAAAGCTGGAATTTGATCTTTTAACTCTCCTTCAAAGAATTTATATTCGGATAATTTACCATAAGGAACTAAAGATAAATTTACTTCTACTGGAGAAACCGGAGTGTAAACATCGTCTTTGTCGGTACAAGATTGAATAAATAAAGAGAAAAGTAGGATAACAAGAAATGAGGTGTAATTTTTTTTCATACGTATATTATAATGCGTTTCAAAAATAAGAAATAAATTATAATATCCTATAAATAATTAGATTATGTTTAAGTAATCATCATAATAATTAACATTCATGAATTAAATTGCTAATTAATTTCGAGTTTAACATTGTAGTTTTTAAGTTCTAATAATGCATTTTCAGATTTATAGTCAAATATTTCTTCGTGTATTTTCTTATCATTTCTTGATTCAATTATCTTTACTGCATAAAAAAACCTGCGTACATCAATAAAGTTCGATAATATTAATCCTGGAACTTTTGTATTATTTCCATTTTCATCTTTGGCAACCATAGTAAAAAAACTAGAATTGCAATGCTTTATTTTTCCAGTTTGAATGTTTTCAGATTCTACTCGTATGCCAACAATCATGGAACTTTTTCCTACATAGTTTATACTAGCTTTCATAGTAACAAGTTCTCCAACTTCAATTGGATTTAAAAAATCTACGGTGTCTACAGAAGCTGTAACACAATAAAATCCAGAAAACTTACTAGCACAAGCAAAGGCAATTTGATCTAATAAAGATAAAATATAACCACCATGAATTTTTCCAGAAAAGTTAGTATGAGAAGGTAACATCAACTCTGAAATAGTGATTTTTGATGATTTTACAGTTTTAAATAATGATTCCATTTATTTTACTTTAAATGGAGAATCTTCTTTAACAACTTCTTTAATATAATAGTTGGTTTCACCCCACCAAGCAAAAGTTCTATAACGTTCTATATAAGTTACTTTTACATATTCTCCTTGCAAATCTTTCATTTGTTGAATTACTGATTGATCACTATCCATAATAGAAAATTTAAAAATTTGTGCACCAGAAATTCCTTGACTCAATTCGCCTTCCCAAGTTTTAAAAACATAACCTTTTTTACTAAATTTTATCAACTCTCCAGATCTATTTCCTTCGCTATATGTTGCATAATATACAAAAGAAAAATAAGCAGTTAGTAGCAAAGCAAGTGCTAGTACAAAATAAATAATAACTTTACGTAACATAGTTTTTGTTTTATAATCTGAATTAGTTTTCAGATTGGGTTAAATTAATTTCAGATTCATCAGAGTTTTCTATTGCATTAGCTCTGTTTATTATATTTTCGGGAAGTGCTTTTTTGGCTTTTGCTCCCATTTTTTTTAATTTTTCGACACTTGTAATTAGGTTTCCTTTTCCATCAACAAGTTTATTCATTGCACCTTGATATTCTATTTTGGCTTCGTCCATTTTTTTTCCAATTTTTACTAAATCAGATACAAAACCTTCAAATTTATCATATAATGCTCACCTCTAAGCCGCAACGCATTGACCAGCCGCGCGCTGCCAAGCTCTTCAAGGCTTGGCGCAAGAGTCTTCGAGTATCCCAGGCCACCGGTGTACCGTCAGGAAACCAGGTTTCGCAGCGCAATAAGCCCGTGCTCGCATCCCAAGGCAAACTCAATAGGGTGAGGGGATCGGCGCGCAACAAAACGTTACTGGCTTGTGCGAAGCGCTCCAAGCCAGTGAAGGCTTTCAAGGCCTGGAGGTCAAATACCGGGAAGGCAGTTTTGTCGGCATGGTCCTTCAGCATCAAGGTGCCGGCCATGCCCACGCCGCTGTACAAGGCGCGCAGCGCAGCAGCTTTCAAGAGCGTCTTGCTGCGCAAGGCCCCGTGGAGGTCGCACCAGGTGAAACGGATGCGCTCGAAGCCTGCCGCTTCGATACGACGAGTCAGGTCAGTGTAGTCGGTTGCCTGCATTGGAGCGGTGCTAGCCAAGGTCAAATACAGTGTTCATTTGAGGCTTTCAGTCTACCGTTTTCGCATTAAGGCTTAAAGCCGCGGCTGGCCTCAACCAAGTGGCTTTTGTGCGTTTA
>NZ_JAYVFH010000258.1:0-3738 GCF_043773265.1 Flavobacterium sp.
GATCGCATCGGCATGAACTCTATGATTGTCGAACAAGACATGTCAGGAAATTTTGTAGGCAGCAGTTATGGTTGGGCAACAGCCCGCGATTGGGCAAAATTTGGACTGCTATATTTGCACAAAGGAAACTGGAATGGCGATCAAGTTTTTGACGAATCGTGGGAAAAATATGTGCGAACGCCCACTAATACGTCACAAGGCAAATATGGTGGACATTTTTGGTTAAATGCTGGCGAAAGATATAAAGACGCACCAAAAGATTTATATTCTTGTAATGGTTTTCAAGGACAACGAATTTTTATAATTCCGTCACTTAATTTAGTAATTGTTAGAATGGGATTGAGTGAAGATTTTGATTTTAATGGGTTTTTGAAAGAGATTATTGGTAGTTTTAAGAAGTAGATTTATGAATAAGAAAATATTTTTATCAATACTAATTTTTTGTATTGGTTTTATTATTAATGGCTTCGCATTTGTAACAACTTTAGGACATCCTATAAGTACAATTTGTTTACTTTGTGGATTAGGTTTTATGTTTTTTGGTATTATTTATTTTTTTATTAATGTATTAAAAAAATAGAATTTGAAAGTTAAACTTATAACTAGCCCAGATTAAAATGGAAAGCTTTTTTATAATGATGCTAATTTTTCTTAACAATAAACTGCGACCAACGGAAGCACGTTTATTGTTTTAGAAAAATAGTAATTATTATAAAAAACTTGAAATGAAAAGCTGGATTGGCTCTTAAAAAAATTAACTTAATTTTATGATTTTCAACACAATATAGAAAACAATACAACGTTATTTAAAGAGTTAGTTAAAAATAAATTTAGTTAAATTTTTGTTTTGGGGTTGAAAAAAAGCCATTCAGGATTGTATCTTGAATGGCTTTTGATTTTTATGCTGAACTTGATTTAGCATCTTTTTTAATACAGCACTTCGACTGCGCTCAGTGTGACAAGAAGTTTAGAATTACAATATAAAATTTACTAATAACTCATTTCTACGATTTCTTTAACTTTTTCTAGAGTAATATTTTGTTTTTCGCCAAGTGCTTTCCAACCTCTTTCGCTGAAACGATTAACAATAAAATCGGCAGTTTTAGAATACTCTTTTGTGTTTTCTGAAAGCTTGGTTTTCATTCCCATTTTGTGAAAAAATTCTACCGTTTTTTCAATGGCTTGATTGGCTTTTTCCTCTACAGAATTTCCTGTTACATTAAAAACTCTTTCGCCATATTGTGCTAGTTTGTCTTTTTTGGTTTCAAACATTACTCTATATAAATTTGGACCTATAATTGCCAAAGTTCTAGCGTGGTCAATTTCGTAAAGTGCGGTTAATTCGTGACCAATCATGTGTGTTGCCCAATCGTTAGGAACACCTTTTTGAATTAATCCGTTCAATGCCATTGTTGCACACCACATAAAATCGGAAGCCAATTTATAATCATTTGGATTTGCTACAACTTTTGGTCCAATTTCTACTAGCGTTTGTAAAATTCCTTCGGCTATTCTGTCTTGTAAAAGCGCATCAATTGGATACGTTAAATATTGTTCCATTACGTGCGTAAAGGCATCGATAATTCCATTTTCTATTTGACGTTGAGGCAAAGAAGAAACCACTGTTGGATCGCAAATTGAGAATTTTGGAAACAAAGCACTTCCGCCAAGAACCAATTTTTCTTGCGTTGCTTCAATGGTTACAACTGCACCAGAATTCATTTCGCTTCCTGTTGCTGGCAAAGTTAAAACGGTTCCAAAAGGTATAACTTTAGACAAATCTGTAAACAATACTTTATTTTTTAAAATATCTATAGCATTTCCTTCATAATGTGTTGCGCCAGAAATAAATTTTACACCATCAATTACGCTTCCACCACCAACTGCAAGTAAGAATGTTACGTTCTCATTTTTTACAATTTCTACCGCTTTTAATAATGTTTCAAATCTTGGATTAGGTTCAATTCAGCCAAATTCTATTATTTGAAAATCTTTTAATGCAGCAATAACAGCTTTGTGAACGCCATTTTTAAAAATACTTCCGCCACCATAAGCCAATAAAACTTTGGCACCAGCAGGAATTAATTTAGATAATTTCTCGGTTTGTCCTTTACCAAAAACGTAGTTGGTAGGATTGTATAATTCAAAATTGTTCATTTATATTTTATTTTAAGTGTTGTACTAATTTTTGTGCTACAAGAATAGATGATGCCGGATTTTGTCCTGTAATTAACAATCCATCTTCTACTGCATAAGGTTGCCAATCGCCAACTTTAGAATAAGTTGCACCATTTTCTTTTAATTTGTCTTCTAGTAAAAAAGGAACTACTTTAGTTAAACCAACTGCTTCTTCTTCTGTATTAGAAAAACCTGTAACTTTTTTTCCTTTTACTAAATACGCTCCGTTTACTTTAACATTTTTTAAAGCTCCAGGCGAATGACATACAAATGCAACTGGTTTATTATTAGTGTAAAACGATTCTATCAAGGCAATTGAATTTTTATCTTCGGCTAAATCCCATAATGGTCCGTGTCCTCCAGGATAAAAAACAGCATCATAATCTGCTTGATTTACATCTGCTAATTTATGTGTATTTTTCATTTTTTCCAAAAGTTCTTTATCGTTGTGGTAACGTGTTGATGCTTCTGTAACTGCATCTGGTGCTTCGCTTTTAGGATCAATTGGTGGTTGTCCTCCAAGTGGAGTTGCAACGTCTATAATAATTCCTTTATCTGATAATTCGTAATATGGTGCAGCAAATTCTTCTGTCCAAAATCCTGTTTTTTCGCCTGTATTTCCTAGTTTGTCGTGACTAGTAACTACAAATAATACTTTTTTCATAACTCTTTGATTTTTAATTTGTGATGTTTTGTTTTCTTCAATTACATTTTTGCAACTAAAGAACAGCAAAGGTATTGCTAATAAGAGTTTCAACTGTTTCATACTTTTTGTTATTTGTTACAAAATTACTTTGTTTTGGAATAACATAATAAGAAGAAAATCACAAATTATGTGAGATGATTTTCACATTATTTATTAGAAATTAACTATTTAACGTTTAACGAGAAATTAAAATTTAAGAAGTCTACAAAAAATACATTGCTATATCTGTATGGTTATTTGATATATTGGTAATTAAATATTGGTCTTCTTCTTTTTCGAAAAAAATATACCAAGTTGTTCTAGAATTACTTTTGTAAAAAATATAGCTTGAACCTAAATGAAATAATGGTAAAGGAGTTAATTTGTGTGGAAATGAATGAATATTTGTGTCAATAAAATCGATTATATTGTCTTTATATTGAATAGCGTTTTCAATGTAATTGAAATAATCTTCTTTGTAAAGAATATAAATTAAATTGTTTAAAAAATTTTCAACTTCAAGTTTATAGAAGATTTTTATTTCTTCCATTCTAAAGATTTAATAAATTTAGTCGTTCTATTTTTTAATTCTTCAGATGAAATGGCTGATTTAATTTCTTTTTTGAAATTGAAAGAGGAATGAGTTTTTCTAAAATCATCCATTTGATCTATCAAATTTGAATCATTGATTGAAGAAATCCAATTAATTAACTCCGATTTTTTTGTAGCAACATTCATATTATCAAAATTTTAATCAAATTTAAAAATAATTTTAGAATAATTGAAGTTATTTTTTATAATAATTATTATGATCAATTTCTTGCCAAACTTTATCTGAAAGTAAAGGTTGAATATTCTTTTTATTCTTAATATTT
>NZ_JAYVFH010000259.1:0-11557 GCF_043773265.1 Flavobacterium sp.
AACAGTTTTAGAAAAAAACTTTGAAAACTCAAATTTACTTGAACAAGTAAGTGTAAGTACTCTTCAAAAAGGTGTTTATTTGGCGGTTTTAAAAACAGACAAAAAAAATATTACAAAAAAAATTATAATAAATTAACTTTTTTTGTATTATTTTAATTACAGATTTATTACTTTTATAATAGATTTAATTTAATAAGATAATAATATGCAAAGTATAAAATATTTTAGGGCTATTTTTTTACTGGCATTAATTTTTTCTCATAGCTTAGTTTTTTCTCAAATCATAAGTAACGAGGCATTTTTTAATGGAAACCATGTTGAGGTTGGTGTAAATGAATTTGGTACTTATGGAACAACTGGATATGCTCCAGCATCATACCATCCAAGAGTGAGTTCTTCAGGTTCAGCAAGAAATTTAGGATTCGTTGCCGATCCTGATAAAGATGGTTTTACAGTTGGTTCTCCCAACTATTATGGCGATTTTTTCTATCCTGGTGATCCTCAAGAAGGATTTTCAATTCAATTTAATGGTGCTGTTCATCATAATTGGACAGCAAATATTAATGAAACTTTTGGTACAAATATTTCAATTGCAACCGTAGGAACAAATAAAGTATCAATATGGGAAGGAGCAATAAATGGTTTATCAGTTAAGCAAAAAACTATTGTACCAATTGATGATGTTTATTTTGTAATTAGAGTTGAATTACAAAATACTACAGCAGTGCCAATGTCAAATGTTTATTATGTTAGAACACTAGATCCAGATAATGAAGTAACACTATCAGATGATTATACAACAACTAATGTTATAGTTTATAAATTGCCAAATGCTAACAATAACACTTTAGTTTCAGCAACAGGATTAAGTTATCCAAATTGTTATTTAGGACTTGGAACTAGAGATTGTAGAGCTAAACCTTTTATAATAAATCTAGGTTTAAGACCAAATTCAACTGATTTAATTGAAGTTATTCATAACCAAACAAACAATTCAGATTATACTTACACAGGTCAAAATATTGCAGATTGTGGTATTGGAGTATCTTTTTTCTTGGGAAATATTGCTCCAGGAGAAACAAAACGTTTTGCATTAGCATACATTTTAAAACAAAGTGATTTGCAAATTGCTTTAGCGCAAACTTTGCCAGAAGTAAAGATTAATACTCAAACTTTAACAAATGCAACTTCGTATACTTTTTGTGAAAACGAAGTAGTAAACATGTCTGTACTTAATGGTGAAGACAATACTTGGCATTGGGAACCAGAAGCTCTTTTTTCTAATCCTTATGGTGAGAATGTAACTTTTACTGTGCCAAATGTTGCTACAACTTTTACCGTTACAGGTTTGTCAGATTGCGTTCCTGTTTCTTATACTTTTACAGTAAATCCTGCAGTATATCAATCACCACTAACAGAGATTAATCATGTTTTGTGTACTGGCAGTTCAACAAGTTACAATCCTCTTGCAGCTGTTACAACTCCAACATCAACTATAAACTGGTATGATGCTGCTTCTGGTGGAACTTTATTATCATCGTCACCTACATTTACAACTCCAGTTTTAACTAATTCTTCAAGTACTGAAGTTGTATATACTTATTACTATCAAGAAACTAATATTAACGGTTGCGTTTCTGAAAGAATACCATTTATAGTTACAGTTTATAATGTTTTGGCTTTAGATAATCTTGAGTTAAAACTTTGCACAGTTGGTTCAACTATTGGCAATTTCAACCTAACTGATATTGAAACTATTGACAACGCAACATATACTTATTATTTATCAATGGCTGATTTGTCAGCTAATATTCCAATAACTGGTGTTACTAATTTCAATAATACTGTAAACAATCAAGTGATTTTTGTTAAAGTTGAAGTTAATGGAACGTGTTCTGATGTAATTCAATTAACATTAAGAATTTTTGATCAACTTACAGTTGCAACTGCTACAATAAACGGTTGTGATGATGATTTTGATGATACATTACTATTTGATTTAACTACAGCTAATACAACATTATATGCTGGCACTGATTCACAATTTGCATATTATCTTACTCAAGCCAATGCCAACGATAATGTAAATGCGATTACAAATTTTTTAAATTATCCAAACATTACAAATCCACAAACAATATATGTTAGAGTTTATAATGCCAATTGTTATCAAGTAACTTCACTAACATTAAATGTTTATGACAAACCAGTTGTTGTAGCAGGAACGTTAACGAGTTGTGCTACAAATCTAGATGGTACGGCTAATTTTAATTTAACTACAGCAAATACACAATTTAATTCAGTTGATGCAACTTTGGTTTATACATTTTACACATCAATGTCAAATTTGACTAATAATATTCCAATAAGTCCAGCAACAAGTTTTCAAAACACATCTAATCCTCAAACTGTTTATGTAAAAGCAACATCTACCAATGGCTGTTTTTCAACTACAGAATTAGAATTAAATGTAAATCCTGTAACTAGATTATCAATTTCAGATTTTCTTCAATGTGATGATGATTCAGATGGTTTTGTATCGTTTAATTTAGGAAATAAAACTACAGAAATTGCTGCTTTGTTGCCACCAGATACTTACACTTATACTTATTATATTTCTGAAACAGATGCTTTTAATAGTTTGAGTCCAATTGCTCAAAATTATACTAATATCTCAAGTCCAGAAACAATTTATGTTAGAGCGCAAGGACTTACAGGTTGTCCATTTATAATAAATTTTGATTTGGTTGTATTGACTAAACCAGTTTTAAATATAGATGAAGAAAGAAATATTTGCGATGGCGGAACAATTACTTTAGATGCTGGTCCAGGATTTGATAGTTATTTATGGTCAACTGGCCAAAACACTCAAACAATTTTGGTTACTAACTCTGGCACTTTTAGTGTTACAGTAACTTATGATTATGGTACGGTGACTTGTAGTACTTCTGAAACCATAAATGTGGTTAAATCTAGTGTTGCTACTATTACAAGTATAGTTGTAAATGATTGGACAGATAATCAAAATGTTATAACAGTGACTGTTGATGGTTTAGGAGTTTATGAATATTCGTTAGATAATGAAGTATTCCAAACAAGTCCTGTTTTTGAAGGATTATTAAGCGGAATTTACACAGTTTATATAAGAGATATTAACGAATGTGGAACCGTTTTTCAACAAGTATATGTATTAATGCATCCTAAATTCTTTACTCCAAATGGTGACGGATTTAATGATGTTTGGAATGTTAGATTCTCTTCTTTCGAACCTAATATGAATGTTAAAATTTATGATCGTTTCGGAAAAATAATTACAGGATTTAAAGGAAGCGATGCTGGTTGGGATGGAACTTACAATGGTCAATTTTTACCATCAACAGATTATTGGTTTGTAGTTACCAGAGAAGACGGAAAAATATTTAAAGGTCACTTTACAATGAAAAGATAAAAAAAAAGAGTTCGCAACATTAAAAACTGCGAACTCTTTTTTTATAATTTATTTTTTAAATAACTACCAGTTACCGAAGCTTTATTTCGAGCCACATCTTCTGGAGTTCCAACAGCTAGAAGTTGTCCGCCATTTTCACCACCTTCAGGACCTAAATCTATAATCCAATCGGCACATTTTATTAAATCGAGGTTGTGTTCTACTACAATTATAGAATGACCTTTATCGATTAGTGCATCAAACGAAGCCAATAATTTTTTAATATCGTGAAAATGTAAACCTGTTGTTGGTTCATCAAATACAAACAGTGCTTTGTCTTTTGTAGTTCCTTTTACAAGAAACGAAGCCAATTTTATTCGCTGTGCTTCGCCACCAGAAAGAGTAGAAGAGGATTGCCCAAGTTGCACATAACCCAAGCCAACGTCTTGCAATGGTTGAAGTTTTTGAATAATTTTTGTTTGCTTGTGTTCACTAAAAAATGCAATAGAATCATCAACGGTCATGGTTAAAATGTCATCAATATTTTTTCCTTCAAATTGTACTTCTAGTACTTCTTTTTTAAATCGTTTTCCGTTACAGGTTTCGCAAAGCAATTCTACATCAGCCATAAAAACCATTTCTACATTTATAGAACCATCGCCTTTACAGGTTTCACATCGTCCGCCATCAACATTAAAAGAGAAATGTTTTGGTAAATATCCTCTAATTTTTGATAACTTTTCTTTGGCATACAAATCTCTAATGTCATCATAAGCTTTGATATAAGTTACAGGATTAGAACGTGAACTTCTTCCAATTGGGTTTTGATCAACATATTCTATATGGTGGATTTTGTGATAATGTCCTTGCATATCAGTAAATTGACCTGCTTTTTCACTTACACCTTCTAGTCTTTTTTGAATGGCAGGAAATAATATTTTCTTAACCAAAGTACTTTTTCCGCTTCCAGAAACTCCAGTAATTACAGTTAAACATTCTAATGGAAAACGAACGTCTAGATTTTGTAAATTATTTTCTCTTGCGCCAAGAATATCAATATAAGAAGACGATTTTCTACGAATTCTAGGAACTTTAATTTCCATTTCGCCATTCAAGTATTTTGCAGTTAACGAATCAGATTTTAAGATTTCGTCAAATGTTCCTTGTGCTACTAAATGTCCGCCATGAGTTCCAGCTTCTGGACCAATATCTATAATCATATCGGCTTGTTTCATAATGTCTTCGTCGTGTTCAACAACAATTACAGTATTTCCCAAATCGCGAAGATTTTTTAAAACTTCTATAAGTAATTCAGTATCTTTTGGATGCAAACCAATGCTTGGTTCGTCTAAAATATACATTGATCCAACCAAACTACTACCAAGTGATGTTGCTAAATTAATACGTTGCGATTCGCCACCAGAAAGCGTTGCCGAGTTTCTGTTTAAGGTTAAATAATCCAATCCAACGTTACTTAAAAAAGATAATCTGCTATTAATTTCTATTAAAAGTCGTTTGGCAACTGTAGTATCATAATCTGATAATTTCAAGTCTTTAAAAAACGGAATCAATCTTTTTATAGATAAATCTACCAAATCGGATATTGTTTTTCCTCCAACGTGAATATAATTGGCTTCAACACGCAGTCGTTTTCCTTTACAAACGTTGCATTTGGTTTTACCTCGATAACGAGATAGCATAACACGATTTTGAATTTTATAATTTTTTTCTTCAAGTTCTTTAAAGAAATCATTCAATCCAGTAAAATATTGATTTCCTTTCCAAACCAAGTCTTTTTGAGCTTCGGTTAATTCAAAATAAGGTTTATGAATAGGAAAATCAAACTTGTAAGCTTTATTTACTAATTCGTCTTTAAACCAACCCATACTTTCGCCACGCCAAGGAAAAATTGCATTTTCAAATATTGATAGTGAAGTATTTGGAATTACTAACTCTTCATCAATTCCAATAATATTTCCATAACCTTCGCACACAGGACATGCACCATAAGGATTATTAAAACTAAATAAATGTACGTTTGGTTCAAGAAAAGTCATTCCATCCAACTCAAAATTAGAACTAAATTCCAATCGTTTTTTAGAATCAACGTCTTGAAGATAACAGTCACCTTTTCCTTCAAAAAAAGCAATTTGAACTGCATCTGACAATCTATTATGAAAATCTTCATCTCCAGAAACTTCTTCATTTAATACAATTCTGTCTACTATTAATAAAGTGTTTTTAATAGTTAGTTTTGTTTTTACTTCTGATAAAGTATCTAATCTAATCATTTCATTATCAACTAAAATTCTTGCAAATCCTTGTTGTAATAAAGCTTTTAATTTATCTTCTAATTTTCTATCTTTTTCTAAGAAAATAGGAGCAAGGAGTAACCATTTAGTTCCAATTTCTAATGTTTTAACTTTATTTACTACATCAGTAACAGTATCTTTTTTAACTTCATTACTAGAAATTGGCGAAATTGTTTTTCCAATTCTAGCATATAATAATTTTAAATAATCATAAATTTCAGTAGAAGTCCCAACTGTTGAACGAGCATTGGTAGTATTTACCTTTTGTTCAATGGCAATTGCTGGAGCAATTCCTTTTATGTAATCAACTTTGGGTTTGTCAAGCCGACCAAGAAATTGTCTAGCATAAGAAGATAAACTTTCAACATACCTTCTTTGACCTTCGGCATACAAAGTATCAAATGCCAATGATGATTTTCCAGAACCAGAAAGTCCAGTAATAACAACTAACTTATTTCTTGGAATTGCTACATCAAGTTTTTTTAGATTATGAATTTGAGCACCTTTTATTAGAATGTTTTTTTTTGGCTCTAAAATTGAAATGTCTTTTGGAATCATTAAATAGAAGTGATTTTTTGCAAAGATAATCATTTCTAATATCAGAAAAAACTTTATCAGTTTAATGATTTCAATATTAATTTTAATTTTTATTATTAATACATTAATTTTTAACTCAAATCTTATTAAAGCGCTTTTTTTTTGAATATATCTATAAATTGCATAACTTTTATTAGTATAATATGTGTCTATTTTTATTATTTATAACTTAACATTACCACAACATTAACATTTATTAATTTTAATTCATTTTTATACTTTACAAGCTGAAATTACTTAGTTTACTAAGTATTTCAATCGTTTTCGTAAATAATAAATTTGTATAGTTTTTATATAGTTAAACAAAAAATCAATTACACTTAAATTATTTACATTTGATTTAACATTTAATCAAAAAATAATTATGAAAAAAATTACTTTACTACTTATTTTCCTTTTTACTGGAATATTTGTAAATTCACAAACACTTGAAGGAACTTGGAAAATGAGTCCACAAGCTGTTGCGCTAGGAGTTGGTCCTTCTCAAGGAGATACTTCATGGTGGTCAAATTCTATTGGAGACGTTGCTACTAGAGCATGCTTTTTTGATGATGAGTATGTATTTAACGCTGATGGCTCTTTTTCTAATGTATTAGGAACTCAATCATGGATAGAAGGTTGGCAAGGAGGAACTGATTCTTGTGGTGCACCAGTTTCTCCTCATAATGGATCAAACGCTGCTTCTTGGACATATAACTCTACTGCTAATACAATCACACTTAATGGTATTGGAGCTTTTCTTGGTCTAGCTAAAGTATTTAACGGAGGTGAACTTGCTTCACCAGCTGCAGCACCAGCTTCAATAACTTATACTGTTACTTCATTTACTGCTAACTTATTAACTTTAGATATATCAATTGGTGGTGGTTGGTGGCGTTTTGTTTTACAAAAACAAATAGTTGTTTCTCCTCTTGAAGGAACTTGGAAAATGAGTCCTCAAGCTGTTGCATTAGGAGTTGGACCTAGTCAAGGTGATACTCAGTGGTTTTCAAATTCTTTAGCTGATGTTACAACAAGAGCATGTTTTTTTGATGACGAATATATATTCAATGCAAATGGTACTTTTTCAAATGTTTTAGGAACTCAATCATGGATTGAAGGTTGGCAAGGTGGAACAGATGCTTGCGGTACACCAGTTGCTCCACACAATGGTTCAAATCCTGCTACTTGGGCACATAATACCACTGCAAATACAATTACTCTTAACGGAGTTGGTGCATTTCTAGGACTTGCTAAAGTATATAACGGTGGAGAACTTTCATCACCAGCTGGCGCACAAGCTTCAATAACATATATTGTTACATCTTTGACATCAAATTTAATGACTCTTGATATATCAATTGGTGGTGGTTGGTGGCGTTTTGTATTAGCAAAACAAGGTGTAACTCCAACGTGTACTGATGGAATTCAAAATGGAGATGAAACTGGTATAGATTGTGGTGGTTCATGTCCAAATGCTTGTTTGTCACAAATAAATTTACCAGTAACATTTGAAGGATCTTCTGTAAATTATACAGTTACTGATTTTGGAGGAAATGCTTCAACTAAAATAGTTGATCCAACAAATGCTAGTAATATGGTAATGAAATCAGATAAAACGGTAACTGCTGAATTATGGGCAGGTACAACAATAGGAACAAATAGTGGTTTTAGTTCTCCAATTCCTTTTACTGCAACAAATAGAAAAATGTACGTAAGAGTTTGGTCTCCAGATGCAAATATTCCTGTTCGACTTAAAGTTGAAGTTTCTGGAATTCCAACTCAATCATGTGAAACACAAACAAATACTACGGTTGCAAATGCATGGGAAACGATAGAGTTTGATTTCAATAATCAAGCATCAGGTACTGCTGCATTTAATCCAGCATTTCCATTTAATATGGCTTCAATATTTTTTAATTTTGGAACTACTGGAGCTACGGCTGGAGCAAAAACATATTATTTTGATGATGTAAGTTATGGAACCGGTCTTGCTGTTGAAGGTTTTAATGTTTCAAATTTTAACTTGTATCCAAATCCAACAAAAAATAACTTGACAATTGAATCATTAAATGAAATTCAAAATATTTCAATTTTCAATTTATTAGGACAAGAAGTTCAAAAAGCTTCAGTTACTGCAACACAAACTACTTTAGATGTTTCTTCATTAGAAAATGGTGTATATTTTGTTACAATATCATCTAACGGAATTACTTCTTCTAAGAAATTTATTAAGGAATAATCAACTATTGTATTCTTTACATTAAAACACGTTCATTTGAGCGTGTTTTTTTTGTTCCAATTCCAAAAAATAGTACCTTTAAAAAATTAAATACAATATAAATTGTTTAAATATTTATCTTATTTATTGATTCTTAGTAGTTTATTTGGGCTTTCACAAGACTTACCTCCAATTGTGAAATATCCATCAGCTGTTTATGGTGCAGGAAATCAAAACTGGATGATTTCTCAAGATAAAAATAGATTTATTTTTTTTGCAAACAATGATGGATTATTAGAATTTAATGGTTCAAACTGGATATTAAATCCTTCTCCAAACGAAACCATTATTAGATCTGTAAAAGTTATAGATGAAAAGATATACACTGGATGTTATATGGAATTTGGCTATTGGAAACATGAAACTAATGGACAATTAAAATACTATTCATTAAGCACTTCAATTAAAAATAAAATTTTAGATGATGAGCAGTTTTGGAATATAATAAATTATGAGCATTGGGTAATTTTTCAATCATTAAGTAGAATATATATCTATGATACTAAATCAAATAATTTTAAAATAATTTCACCAAAAAACAATATTGCCAAGTCGTTTAGAACTAATAATGCTATCTATTTTCAAGTGATTAATGAAGGTCTTTATGAAATTGAAAACAGTAAAAGTAAATTGGTTTCGGATAATGAAATCCTTAAAAAAAGTAAAATTGTTACCGTTTTTAATAAAGATGAAAGTTTATTTATTCAAACTCAATCAGAAGGTTTATTTAAATTTTCAAATACTAATTTATCAAAAATACCAACAGATTTAGATAGTCAATTTACTTCCGATAATGTTTATAGTAGTCAAATATTATTTGATGGAAGTCTAGCAATAGGAACAGTTTCAAACGGAATATACATACTTAACGACACTGGTAAAATAAAATATCATATTGCTCAAAATAAAGGATTAAGTAATAATACTGCATTGTCCTTGTTTGAAGATTTGGATAAAAATTTGTGGGTTGGTTTAGATAATGGAATTAATTGTATCAATCTTCAATCGCCAGTAAAAAGTTATTCTGATAATACAGGGATTTTAGGTACAGTTTACACTACAATTTTGCATAAAGGAAACTTATATATTGGAACAAATCAAGGATTGTTTCATAAAAAATATTTAAGTGATTCTGAATTTAAGTTAATAAAAGGAACGAAAGGACAAGTTTGGTCATTGTTTCAAAATGATAACTCACTTTTTTGTGGACACGATTCGGGAACATTTATTATTGAAAATGAAGTTGCTAGAAATATATATTCTAAATCTGGAACATGGAAATTTAACACTATTGATAATAACCCAAATTTATTACTTCAAGGTAATTATACAGGAATTTCTGTACTAGAAAAAGTAAACAATCAATGGGTTTTTAGAAATAAAGTTGCTGGTTTTGATTATTCTTCAAGATATTTTGAAATCAATAAATCAAATGAAATCTTTGTTAGTCACGAGTACAAAGGAGTTTTTATGTTTAAATTGAGTTCAGATTATAAAAAAGCATTAAATAGTAAAGCTTTTTCTAACCCAACAAAAGGAAAAAACGCTTCATTAACAAAGTATAACAATACTATTTATTATGCATACAAAGATGGAATATTCAAATTAAATAATCAAACTAAAAACTTTGAAAAAGATACTTTATTAAGTACAGTTTTTGAAAAAGATGAATATACATCAGGTAAAATGATTGTTGATGATTCTAATAAAATATGGCTTTTTTCTAAAAATTATATTCATTATTTTTCTCTAAGTAAACTAAGCACAAAACTTAAAAAAAATTCGATACCAATTCCTGCTTCGTTAACCAATTCTATGTTGGGATTTGAAAACATTACCCAATTAACTAATTATATATACCTAATAGGTACAACAGATGGTTATTACACCATAAATATTAATGACTTGAGTTTTAGAAATTATAGCATTTCTATTTCAAATGTTAGTAGTAATAAATTAAATAAAAATTCCATTAATTGTTCGATTACTGATTCTGGTAGTTTTAAATATGATCAAAATAATATTTCAATAAGTTACACAGTTCCAGAATATAATAAATACATAAGCGCAGAATATCAATATTTGTTAGAAGGGTTTCAAGAAGATTGGAGCCAATGGAATACAAAAACAAGTATGAGTTTTAAAAATTTATCTCCAGGAGATTATACTTTTAAAGTTAGAGCCAAAATTGCAAATTCTACTCCAGAAAATGTCGCTGTTTATAATTTTACTATTCAAAAACCTTGGTATGCAACTAATTTTGCAATGATAATTTATTTAATTTTATTTTCAATAATTGCTTATCGAATAAACAAAGCTTATAAAAATTATTATAAAATTCAAGAAGAAAAACTTATAGAAGAAAATAATTTGTTACTCGAAATTAAAGAATTAGAAACAGAACAACAAATAATGAAACTCAAGAACGAACAACTTATACAAGATGTAGATAGTAAGAGTCGTGAACTTGCAGTTTCTACAATGAGTTTGATAAAGAAAAATGAATTACTAGCATTAATAAAAGAAGATTTAAAAGAAACTTCATCTGAAGGTGGAACAAGAAGTATAAAATCGGTAATAAGTACAATTAATAAAAATATTTCAAATGAAGATACTTGGAATGTGTTCAAAGAAGCATTTGATACTGCGGATAAAGATTTTTTAAAGAAAGTAAAACTTGCTCACAATTCTTTAACTCCAAATGATTTGCGACTTTGTGCCTATCTTAGATTGAATCTTTCATCCAAAGAAATTGCTCCGCTTTTAAGTATATCTGTGAGAAGTGTTGAGATAAAAAGATATCGTTTGCGTAAAAAGATGGAGTTAACCCACGAACAAGGACTTGTTGAGTACATACTATCTATATAATACTATACAGTTTTCTTAAAATTAACTATACAAAGCCACAACAAAAACGTTTTCGATTACAATAAAATCAATATGTAATTCTTTTTTTTTAAT
>NZ_JAYVFH010000260.1:0-23049 GCF_043773265.1 Flavobacterium sp.
TAACCTTTAAGCCAAGCTTCTTTTAAATTATTTTTACTAAAATCTGATGCGTTGTATCCAAGAGTTTCTGTGTATTGAATAATAACTTTACCAGTTAATGTTTGTGCTTTTCCGTTTCTTTTAATTTTCATTGTTATTAGATCTGCTTCTTTCCAGTTTTGAACTTCTGCCATCATGTCTGAAATAGAATCAATAGTATAATCTTTTCCATTTATGGATGAAATAATATCATCTGCTTTTAATCCCATATTAATTAAAAAAGGAGTCAAGTCAACATTTGCTCTTATTACAATCTCTTTTGTAGCTGGAATTCCAGAAATACATGGTGATGATTTGTTTATAAATGGATTTCCTGGTTTTTTAACTATAGAATTGGTAACTCCCATTTTTGCAAAATATTCAGCATAAGGAATTGGTGTTTCTCCATCAACATAAGTGCTTAAAAATGAACCAACCTCTGGATAGGTTAAAGCAACAATTCTATCAAATAATACATCATCCGAAAATGGTTTTGAAGAACCAAATTCATTGGACAATTTTTGCATTAAATCTAAAATTCCTCTTTCTCCATTGCTTTTTTCTCTAATTGTAATGTCTAAACACATGGCAATTAAAGCTCCTTTTTCATATACGTTTAAGTATTGATCTTTATATGGTTTTACAAGAACGTTTGCACTCATCTTTGTAAATGGCATTTTGTCGTTCATTTTTGAGGCATTTTTTATTTTTCCAACCATTCTTTCATAAAATTCACTTTCGTCAATTAATCCTTGATTTACTTGAAAAAGATTGGCAAAATATTCAGTTACACCTTCATACATCCATAAATGTTTTGACATTTTTGGAGTATTAAAATCAAAATAATGAATTTCATTAGAGTGGACGCTTAATGGAGTTACAATATGAAAAAACTCATGAGAAACTACATCTTTAATTTGTTCACCAAGTGCTGAACTAGGCATCATTTCTGGAAAAACAACTGATGTAGAAGTGTTGTGCTCTAATGCGCCAAAACCTTTTGCATCTTTTTTCTTCATATCTGATAGATATAAAAGAACTGTATATTTTTTATTACTGTTTATTGGTCCCAAAAACTTCTTTTGAGCTCGCATTGTAGTTTCTAAATCTAATGAAAGAGATTTTGCAGTGTGCTTTCCGTTTGGAGAATATACACTGAATAAAATTTCCATTCCATCAACTGTAAAGGATGTATAATCTGGTTTAGAATACATTATAGGATTGTCAACTAGCTCATTATATCTTGGAGTTATAAAAACATCTGATGCATTGCTTGCGTCAACATCGTTCATTGATGTTGCTCCAAAAAGTGTTTCTGGATGAAGAATTGTTACTTTATAGGTTAAATCTTTTTTGTCTGTAAAATACCCAACAAAAGCATGATTGTTTACCATAAAATTCTTTCCTACTTCTATATTTGTTCCTGCTGGCGAAAAAACATCTTCGTTTCCAAAACCACCACCTTTTTCTGAATCATAAGTATCGTTTACTAAATAGGTAATCTTGTCTAAAGTTTTTGCTTTTTTTATTGTCCAAGAATTGGTGTTTAATTTGGTCACTTCGAGTGCCTTACCTTTTTTGTCAATTGCTTTAAAATCTTCTAAAAACTGACCATAATCATCTTCCATATAAGTTCCAGGAATTATTTTTGGCATATTATAAACAACTTCATCAGTTAATATTGTTGGAGATTTGATAGTTACTTTTACTTTATCATCAACAATTGCGTTCAAATCAATTGTTACTTCAACTTCAGAAATTATAGTTTTAGAAGTTGAATCGGTTCCAGTTTTACAGCTTAATACTAATGTTGCAATTGCTAAACTTAAAAATATTTTTTTCATTTGTGGGTTTCTGTTTAATGCTATTTGTAGTTTGAATTATAATTTTGTTACAAATTTAGTAATACTATCAATGAGTTCTGGCATAATTGGCGTTTTAGGATTACTATATGATTTTAAATTGTCATCGTCATTTATAATTTCTTTAAAAATATGATTCATATTTTCTATAATATTAATTTGGGCTTTCGGATAAGCAACTTTTAGCAATTGTGCATCAGATTGTGGAACTTGTAAATCTTTTGTACCATTAATTAAAAATACAGGAATTGAAAGTTTTTTTATTTCTGCTTGACTGTTATATTTAATACATGAAATAAGATAGGGTTGAACGCTTTCTCTAAAAACCGATGCTATTGTTGCGTCTTTAGATTTTAATTCAAATGTGTTTCCTGATTTTAATATCAATAAATATTCTTTTACTTCTTTAGATAATTTTGGATAATTTTTTTCAAATTGTTCATTTAGTACTTCGTCAATTGGTCTTCCAGCACCTGCAAGTGATACAAATGCATCTGCGTTTTTATTTGCAGCAATCATTCCAACGAGTGAACCTTCGCTGTGACCAGCAATTATTATTTTTTTATATTTTTTTTGAGATTTAAAATAGTTAAAAACCGAAGTAGCATCTGTAATCATATCATCAAATCTCAACGATTTTTCATCAACTTTATTTGCAATTGTTAAAGCAATTATTCTTTTGTCATAACTAAAAACTGCAATTCCGTTTTTAGCCAATCCTTCGGCTAGATATTTTAATGAATTATTTGACATTCCAACTTGATTTCCGTTTCTATTGGTTGGACCTGAACCAGCAATAAGAATTACTAATTTTGTTTTTTTTGTTACTTTTTCTGGCGAAAACAATGTTCCCTTTATCAAAGGATTAATTTCAATTTCTTGTGTTAAAATTGTTGATTCTTGTGAGAATGAGAGTGTTGTAATTAACAATATAAATAAAAATTTATTCATTTTTTTAGGTTTTATTATTTAAAGTTTCATATTAAATAAGCAACTAAATTATATAAAAAAAACGATAATTACTTATCGTTTCGAGATTTTTTTATGTGTATCTGTATATTAAAATAAACTTTACTTATATAGGAGTTAAATTTTTAATCTAATTTATTTTTCATATAATATTTTCCATCTAAGTCATCAAAATCATCAATAACAGCTGGTTTGGGTTTGGGCTTACTTGCAGTAACTTTCTTTTTCCAAAGCTCAAATTTGTCTTTAGATAGACGTTTCTTCATTAATTCGGTTACATCATTTTCTGAGATACCAAATTCTTCTTTTAATACTTCAAAAGGTTTTTTTTCCTCTTGAGCCATGCTAACAACTCGTTCTAGTTGTTCATAGTCTAGTTCTACTCTTTTACTTTTTTTCATTAGTTGAAAAGCACTTTAATGTTAATTTTATATTTATTAATCAAATTATATACCAATATTATGAAAAAAAATAATCACTTTTTTAATTATTAAAAAAAAAATTAACTTTCTTTTGGTTTTCTTGTTTTTTGAAAAGGAATTTTAAGCAAATTCAATAGTTCATTATTTTCTTTTGGATTCATGTGTGTATCAATTCCATAAACTATTTTTTCTCTATCTAAGTATAAAAACGTTCCAAAAATTCTATCCCAAACAGAAAAAATATTACCATAATTGCTATCAGTATATGGTAATTTATAATGATGATGTATTTTATGCATGTCTGGTGATACAATTATATAACTCATGATTTTATCAAGTTTTCTTGGTAAACATATATTTGCATGAGTGAATTGTGTTGCTACTACAGAACATGTTTGATATAAAAAAACCATCCACATTGGGCTACCAATAATTAAAACGCCCAAAGTTGTAAAAATAAATCTAAGTACACTTTCGCCAGGATGATGACGATTGGCTGATGTTGTATCAATATAAGTATCAGAGTGATGAACTAAGTGAAAACGCCAGAGGAATTTTATTTTATGTTCTGTAAAATGCGCCAAATATGCTCCAACAAAATCCATTAATAGTAATCCTAATATTGTATAAATCCAGATATTCATTTTAGGTAACCATTGTAAAATTCCAAAATTTTTATTTGAAACATAGTTTGATACTTGAAGTAAAATAAATGCTAACGCAAAATTTATTATAATGGTTGTAAGTGTAAAAAAGATGTTTATTGCAGCATGATGCCATTTTTTATATTGAAATTTAAAAAAGGGATAACTATTTTCAATTAACCAAAAAACAGCAATTCCTGATGCTAAAATTATACCTCGATGTAAGGAAGAAATTGAATTAAAATAGTGAATTATATTTTCCATAAAAACGAATAAAAATCAAATATAACAACTTTTAATTCAATTTTTAAATTAATAAATTTCGAAAATTGTTATTCAAAAATTACTGGTTTTGTAGTTTTTGCTATTTTGTAAATGTGAAATGGTTGTGTAATCACTAAAGGTACTATTCCTGTTGGTGTTTGTAAATTTACAGTGACCATAATAGAGCTTGTGTTTTCAGTAACAGAAGTTGCTTCAATTGCAAATCCACCAGTTGCTCTTACTTGGTCAAAAAGTACAATTACATCATAATTTGCAAAATCTATACTAGTTTCTAAAAAAGAATCAGAAACATTATTTACACTATTCATTTCGCTTAAAAGTGCGTTCCAAGAAACAGAATTAGTTATTAATAATCTAGATTCTAGAATTCCTTCAGCGCCATTTCCGTATAGATTTCCGCTTCCAATTTCTGTTATTGATAAATCAGAAGTTGATGTTTTAGTGTCTGAATTGGAACAGCTTAAAAAAACGGTTACTGTTAAAATTAATATTAAGTTTTTCATTATAGTTTTGTTTCTTATTAGATGAATAAATCGTTAAACGGTTGCGTAGGATAATTAATTTTTTTCAAATTTATTTAATAATTCTAAAAGTTAGATTTATTCTTGGTTCAATTTTTTTTAAAGTTTTAGGAATTTGATGTTTCCAAAAATGTTGTGTTTCACCTTTCATGATTAATAAACTTCCATTTTTTAATGTTATTTTTAGTTTTTCGGTTGGTATTGTGTTGTGTTGCAAATGAAAAATTCTTTCTGCTCCAAAACTCACAGACGCAATTACTGGATTTCGTCCTAATTCTTTTTCATTATCTGCATGCCAACCATTACTGTCTTTGCCATCACGGTATAAATTTAGTAATACGGTTGTAAAATTTTCATTGCATACTTCTTCAATTTCCAATTTAATATGCATTAATATTACATTCCACGAACTTGGTTGCATTATTATGTTAGAATAAGAGTAAGGTTTTCCTTCGTTTCCAAAAAGTGCTGTTAGTCTTGGTTGTTTATGTGTTTTTCCATAAACTGTAATGTTGTCTTGTTGCCATGGAATTTCACAATAAAGTTTGTCAAAAAGCATTTTAGATTTTTCAATCCCAAAAAAATTAGGATAATATTCTATTGAGCAATTTGGTAAATTAAATTCAATTTTTTCTGATGTAAATAATGATAACATAATACAAAAATAAAGAGAAAAATTAAACTTATAAATTTAATTTTTCTCTTATAATAATTAGATTAAAATTATGAAATTAATTTTCTAATCCTATTTTTCTTTGATTTTGAAGTAAGTTTTTATAAATCAATCCGCCAACAATTGCGCCTAAAACAGGAGCAACCCAAAACAGCCATACTTGACCAAGTGGTTCACCTTGAGTAAACAATGCTTGCGATAAAGAACGAGCAGGATTTACAGATGTGTTTGTAATTGGAATACTAACTAAATGTATTAATGTTAAAGCAAAACCAATTGCAATTCCAGCAAACTTACCATTAGCAAATTTATCTGTAGCTCCAAGAATTATTATAAGAAAAAACATTGTTAGTGCAAATTCTGCTGCAAAACACGATAACATTGAATATCCATCTGGCGAAAAATTATCATAACCATTAGATGCAAATGCTCCAGCTTTAGTGTTATCTATTAAATTTTCGGTCTTTCCTGTCCATATAACATATAAAGTTCCTGCAGCTGCGATTGCACCTACACATTGAGAAATAATATAAGGAAGTAAATCTTTGGCAGAGAAGCGTCCGCCAGCCCAAAGCCCAATTGAAACAGCTGGATTAAAATGTCCTCCAGAAATATGTCCAACAGCATAAGCCATTGTTAAAACTGTTAATCCGAATGCTAATGCTACACCAGCAAACCCAATTCCAAGATGAACTCCATCGCTTGTAGTATATCCAGCAGCAAATAATGCACTACCGCAACCGCCAAAAACAAGCCAAAATGTGCCAAAAAATTCTGCAAATAGTTTTTTCATAAAAGTTTAGTTTATTAAATTAATGTAAATTGTTGATTAGGTATATAAATATGCCCATTCAAGAAAGAAATATTGTAAAAATAGACGTAAAAACAATATCCATCTTGGAATTCCAATTCCGCCTTCTTTACTAAATAACATATAAATATTAGCTGGAAAAATTAAAATTAATAATATAATTAATGACCAAGCTGCAATAGCGGAAGTAACTGGAATTAATAAAAGAATAGCAAAAATAATCTCTAAACAACCAACAAATTCATTTAATATTATTTTATAGGGTAAGAAAGGAGGAATTACCTTTTCATATAAAGTTGGAGTTCTAAAATGATTTATTCCAGAAGCAATATAAAAAAGCGTCATTATAAATAAATGCCAAGGATAGTCCATAAATAAACATATTAGAATTACGAATGTAGAAATAAATTAACAAAAAAAAACGAATTGTAGTATTAATTTGATAATATTATTACTTTTTGGTAAAAAACTTATAGTTAACATTCATAATAACAATGGCTAAAATAATAAAAAGTATTCCTATCCATTGAACTAGATTAACTTTTTCATCTAATATTAGATACGCCATCATTACAGAAACAGGAAGTTCTAAAGACGAAACGATACTTCCCAAACCAATTCCTGTTTTAGGAAAACCAGCGTTGAGCAACATTGGCGGAATTATTGTACCAAATAACGCTAATACGATTCCCCATTTTAGAAAAATAGCTGTATTAAATGTATTTGTTTGTGTGAACAGCGCAAAACCAAAAACAATTATTGCTCCACCAAGCAACATATACAAACTGCGTTGAGCAGATGAAATTCCCAAAGCAACTTTATTAGCTGTAAACATTGTTGTTGTAAATGATGCAGCTGCTAATAAACCCCAAAATATACCTCTAAAATCTATGTTTAAATCAGTATTATACAATTTCGTTGCCAAAACTGTACCAATTAAAACTATAATTACAGACACTATTTTTTGTGTTGAAGGCGCTTTTTTATCTAAAATCCATTCTAATAAAACGCCCATCCAAACGGTTTGCATCAATAGAACAATAGCAATAGAAACATCAATATATTTTACACATAAATAATAAAAAACACTTGTCATGCCAAGAGAAGTTCCAGCCAACATCAATTGAAAAATGTTTTTTGGACTTGCTTTTACAACAGCTTCTTTAGTTCTAGTTTTTTGAAATAAATTAATAATTAGTATTCCAATAATTCCAAGAATGAATTGAGAAGAAGTTACCTCTGCAGTTGTAAAACCTTCATCATAAGCAAGTTTTACAAAAGTAGCCAACATTCCATAACTGGTTGCGCCCAATCCTACTAAAATTACTCCTTTTAATATATTATTTTTTGACATTTTCTTAAATTTAAAAAGCCGACAAAGATAGTTTTTTGTTTCAATTTATTGTTTTTTTTATTTTTGGCTACTAATTATCTTGAATGATTAAAATAAAAAGCCAAAAAATAAGTTATTAAAACTGCTAACATTTTTTTTTATGAAAAACATTTTATTTTTATTTATTATTAGTTTTGTATGTTGTAATAACGCTAAAATTGAGACTCCAATTAAAGATTATTCTAATACAAATACTGAAGCTTTTCAATATTGCACACAAAATAAATTTAATGAGGAGTATTATTTTTTATTAGACTTAAGTATTCATCCAGGAAAAAACAGATTTTTTGTTTATGATTTTAAAACTAAAAAAATAATAGATAAAAACTTGGTTACTCATGGTAGTTGTGACAAATTTGAAGTCAATCCTGATAAATGGGAAAAAGCCAAGTTTAGTAATAAAAATGATAGTCATTGCTCAATGAAAGGCAAATTTAAAATAGGTAAACGAGATTATAGTTCCTGGGGAATTAATGTGAAATATTGGCTACACGGATTAGAAAAATCTAATAACAGTGCTGTTAATAGAGTAGTGGTTTTACATTCTTGGAGTTCAGTTTCTAATGAAGAAATTTATCCAGATGTTTCACCATTAAGTTGGGGTTGTCCAGCAGTTTCTGATGATTTTATGAAAAAATTAGATGCTAAATTAAAAATAACAGATAAACCAGTATTACTTTGGATAGTTGACTAATTTTTTTACAATTACTTTTTATCTTTATCATCTGCCAAATCACTCAAATGCATTCGCAAAGCGGTTACAGAAATGCTAATTTCCCAAAATGAAATTCCTAAGGAAACTAATAAGCTAAGTAAGCTTAAACCAAACAAATAAATACCTATTGTTACTTGATTTAAAAACAACAATAACATAGCAAAAACTGATAAAAACAAACATAAAACACCAAAAAGTTGCATGTATCTAATGAGTGAAAGGCGTAAATTGAGATTTTTAATTTGAAATAAAATACTCTTGTTATGATTTTCATCATAATTTTTTTTTAAACTTCTAATAATTTGAGCAATCGTTAAGAATCTGTTGGTATATGCCAAAAGTATTAATGATGTTGCTGAAAAGAGTAATGCTGGAGTTTCTATAGAAAGTGTCATTTTTTTGGAATAAAAAGTAGTGTTGAATTTTAAAAAAATATTTATTTTTTTATATTTATTTCAAATCTACAAAAAAACTTGTAAATTTTAACTCACAAATCTTTAAGCTTATATTTTTAGTGTTTATGCTTTTGTCTTAACACACCACCACTAGCTTCTTTTATATATTGAATAAACATAAAAGCATTTGGATCTATTGTACTAATTGCTTCTTTTATTCTCAACAATTCTAATCTTGTTACTATTGTTACTATAATATCACAGTCTTGCTTTACTTCAAAATTATTAGGTAAATAACCTCTTTCGCCTTTAATAATAGTGATTCCTTTACCAAATTTTTTTACAATTAAGGATTTTATAAGTTCACTTTTAGATGAAATAATATTTAAAGCAGTAAATTGTTCTAAACCATCAGTTACATAATCTAATGATTTTATAGCGGCAAAATAAGTTACTATTGAATATAAAGCCGTTGATATTCCAAAAGACCATGCAGCAGTTAAAAACAATAAAGTATTCATGCCAAAAATAACTTCAGAAACATTCAAACCTATTTTTCTAGTTGTTAATAGAGCCAATATTTCAACACCATCTGCAACCGAACCGCTTCTAATGCACAATCCCATGCCAATTCCAATTAAGCAACCACCAAATAATGCAATCAATAATTTGTCTGAAGTAACAGCATCAATTTCAACAAATGTCATACTTAGTGCCAATAATAAAAAAGTAAACAAACTTTGTATTGCAAATGTTTTTCCTAATAAATGTTTTCCTAAAAATAAAAAAGGAAGGTTTAAAAATAAGACCAATAAACTAAAAGGAATTTTTGAAATTTCATGAACTAATATAGAAATCCCTATGATACCACCATCTAAAAACTTATTTGGAATCATAAATCCTTTTAAAGCCAATGTAATAAAAGCAACTCCAGTTAAATTTAAAATAATGTTTTTTGGTAGAAATATTTCTTTCCAGTTAATGGTATGGTAATTCGAATCCATGATTAATTTATTTTTAAATAAATTCTTAAAAAAACACTAATTTAATGAAAAAAATATTAAATTAATAAAAAAAAAATAGTAAATTTGATGTGCTATTAGTTTGTACTCCTCCAAATCTTATAATGGTTGCTCCGCCAAATTTAATTAATGGTATATAAATAAGTATTTATTAACTTTAAATATATTAATTATGGCAACAACAGTTATCACAATTCGATTAGATGGAAATGGTCCTGGAATTATTTTAAACGATGGACAAAGTAATGGATCTGACATTACCACAAATGTTCAAAACGGTGATACCGTAAAATGGAAACTACTTCCAAATTCGGGAATTTCTTCGCTTAATGGTATTAATGATTTAACCACAGATGTTTTTAATCCCGATCCAACAAAGCAACCAGATGGTTCCTATCAAGGCACAGTAGCAGCAACTGCAGGACAAGAAGAGAGTTATAATGTGCTTTACACAATTGCAGGTGTTAAGTATTATCACGATCCCAAAATACATGTAAATCCTTAAAATGAATTGGAGTTTTTTAAAATATAATATTAAAAACTCTATAGCTATTTGTTTTTTTTTCTTGATTTTGATTCAAAGTCATGCTCAAAATCAAAAAATAGCGGATAGTTTACTACTTATTTACAAAAAGAATAAATTTCTAAATGATACCATAAAAATGGAATTGCTTAGAAATTTATCTTTTAATGAAGTTTCCAATTCTGCCTTAGGACTAAAATATGCCGACGAACTTATTGCACTTTCTAATTCTAAAAAAAACTATTTGTATTTGTATCGAGGTTATTATCAAAAAGGTAACAAACAACAATTTGTTGGAGATTTAAACAAAGCTTTAGATGCTTTTATTAAAAGTGTAGAAGCTGCAATAAAAGCCAAATATAATGTTGGTCAAGGTACAGCATATATGGCTATTGCCGATGTGTATTCGGTAATGGGAAATGCTGTAAACGCCGAAATATATTATAACAAGTCTATTTTAATTCTCAGAAAAACAGATAATAATATTGCTTTAGCAAGTTGTTTACTCAATGCTGGTGATGAATACTTAAAAAACAAAAAATACGATTTGGCATTGAAATACTTCAACGAATCGATAACAATTTTTAAAAAATCCAATTATAAAATGGGTATTGCCTATAATTTAGGTGAAATCGGGAAAGTATATTTCAATCAAGGAAAAATAAATTTAGCCAAGAAAAATATCAATCAATCTATACAAATGCTCGAAGAATTGAAAGATTATTATGGTATTTCTGATTATCTCCTCAATCTTTCGGACATTACAATACAACAAAACCATCAAAAAGAAGCGCTTGAATATGCCAAAAGGAGTTTAGAATTAGCTCAAAAATATGGATTAAAAGATCAAGTAAGTCAATCTAATTTAAAACTTTCTGAACTTTATCAAAAAGCAGGAAACTCTTCAGAATCTTTTAAACATTATAAAAACCATATTGCATATAGAGATAGTGTAACCAATTTAAAAGCTATACAACAAATGGCCGATTTGCGAACCAATCATGAAGTATCACAAAAACAAATTGAGGTTGATTTGCTAGAAAAAGATTCAGAAATTAAACAACTAAAAGTAAAAAGGCAAAAAAATATAATTTATGCTACAGCAATTTCTACTTTTCTTATTCTTTTATTGGCAATTGGATTGTTTAGAAGATATCAATTTATTAAAAAAACCAAAAGTATTATTGAAGAAGAAAAGAATCGTTCAGACAATTTATTGCTAAATATTTTGCCAGAACAAACTGCCAATGAACTCAAGCAAAATGGTAAAGTATTAGCCAAAAAATTTGAATCAGTAACTGTATTATTTACAGATTTTAAAGGTTTTACTCAATATGCCGAAAATTTATCGCCAGAGAAATTAGTTGAAAGTGTTGATTACTATTTTTCTAAATTTGATGCTATAATGCAAAAATATGAATTAGAAAAAATAAAAACCGTTGGCGATGCTTATATGTGTGCAGCAGGATTACCTTTTGTTACAACTGATCATGCCTATAAAATGGTACTTGCAGCACAAGAAATCATATGCTTTGTTGATGATTCTTTAAAAATGAAAACCGAGAATGAAACACGTTTTGAAATTCGCGTCGGAATCAATTCTGGTCCAGTTGTGGCTGGTGTTGTTGGTACTAAAAAATTTGCTTATGATATTTGGGGTGATACTGTAAATATCGCTTCTAGAATGGAATATTGTTCAGAGCCAGGAAAAATTAACATTTCTCAAAATACTTATGAACTGATAAAAGATGATTTTGCCTGTGATTATCGTGGTGAAATTGAAGTAAAAAATAGAGGAATGATGAAAATGTATTTTGTAAAAAATAGTATTCAATAAAAAAACCTGCAAGTTTTTACAAGCAGGTTTTAAAACTATTGCCTTTTGGCTATTTTCTAATTATTTAATGAGTTCGAAACTTCTTTTAATAAAAGCTGTAAGTTCTTCACCTTTTAATAACCCTTGAGATATTTTTGCTAAATCTAGAGCTTGTTTAACCAAACCTTCTTGAACAGATTTATCTGATGTGTTTAAAATTGTAGAAGCCAAATCTGAGTTAGAATTGACAACTAAATTATACATTTCAGGAAAATTTCCCATGCCAAACATTCCGCCACCACCAGATTGGCTCATTTCTTTCATTCGTCTCATAAATTCTGGTTGTGTTATCATAAATGGTGCAGCATTGCTGTCCATTGGTTCTAGTTGAACAGAATAAGTTGTTTTAGGTACAATTTCTTCTAATACAGTTTTTAAATTACCTTGCTCTTCTTCTGATAATTTAGATATTTGTGTTTCTTCTTTTTGAATCAATTTATCAATATGGTCTGAATCTACACGAACAAAAGTCATGTTTTGATTATCACCTTCTAATTTTTGAATTAAATGTGAAACAATTGGAGAATCTAAAAATAAAACTTCATATCCTTTTTCTTTAGCAATTTCAACATAACCATGTTGTGTATCTTTATTAGAAGAATATAAAACTACTAATTTTCCGTTTTTATCGGTCTGATTTTCAGTTAATGCATCTTTTAATTCTGCTAATGTGTAATATTTATCATCTACCGTTGGGTACAAAACAAAGTCGGCAGATTTTTCATAAAATTTTGGTTCAGACAACATTCCATATTCTAAAACGATTTTAATATCATTCCATTTTTTTTCAAAATCCTCACGGTTTTCTGTAAATAATGCTTTTAATTTATCTGCAACTTTTCGTGTAATATAATTAGATATTTTTTTAACATTACTATCTGCTTGCAAGCCAGAACGAGAAACGTTTAACGGTATATCTGGCGAATCTATTACGCCTTTCAACATACCTAGAAAATCTGGAACAATTCCTTCAACATTATCGGTTACAAAAACTTGATTTTGATACATTTGAATCTTGTCTTTTTGTAATTGCATGTCGTTAGACATTTTCGGAAAATATAAAATTCCAGTCAAGTTAAAAGGATAATCAACATTCAAATGAATATTAAATAAAGGTTCTTCAAATTGCATTGGATACAACTCGTGGTAGAATTTTTTATAATCTTCATCTGTTAAATCAACAGGTTGTTTAGTCCATGCTGGATTTGGATTGTTAATAATGTTATCTACTTCAATTTCTTGTGCAACATAATCATCTGCTGCATCTTCTGGCTTTGGTAAGGTTTCTTTTTTAGTTCCAAATTTAATTGAAACTGGCATGAATTTATTATACTTAGTAAGTAATTCTTTAATTTTATATTCTTCTAGAAATTCTAAAGAATCTTCAGCAATATGAAGAATAATTTCACTTCCTCGATTAGTTTTATCTGATGCTTCAAGAGTAAACTCAGGACTTCCATCACATGTCCAATGCGCAGCTGGTTCGTCTTTGTATGACTTGGTAATAATTTCTACTTTTTCAGCAACCATAAAGGCAGAGTAAAATCCTAATCCAAAATGACCAATAATTCCAGAATCTTTGGCAGAATCTTTATATTTTTCTAAAAATTCTTCGGCACCAGAAAAAGCAACTTGATTGATGTATTTTTCAACTTCATCACTTGTCATTCCTAATCCTTGATCAATAATATGAAGTTTCTTGCCTTCTTTATCGATTTTTACTTCAATAATTGGATTGCCATATTCTACTTTGGCTTCTCCAATACTTGTTAAATGTTTTAATTTTAAAGTTGCATCTGTTGCATTTGAAACCAATTCACGAAGAAATATTTCGTGATCATTGTAAAGAAATTTTTTTATTAATGGGAAAATGTTTTCTACTGAAACATTAATTTTTCCTGTTGACATATTTTGAACTTTTTAGATTAAACAATTTATCATTTCTCTATTTCAAATTCAATACCAAAGCTAGAAATATGACAAATTGACGTAGTGGGATTTCTACAATTAATATATATAATTATATAAGTGTTAAATATAAAACCTCTTTATCTTTGTATTTACAGATTTGATAATTAATTTTATGGTGTTTTAACCTATATAATTAATAAATTATTTGGGTTATTTAACCTAGATATAAAACCATGAATTATTTAATTTTGTAACTAATTAACTTAAACAATAAAAAAATGAAAAAAACATTCTTTCTCTTATTAATTGCCATATTTATTTTTGGTTGTAAGTCAAAATCGGCTACAAACACAAAATTAAATAATAAGGCAGAAGTTGCTCTTAAAGGAAATTGGACTATTTCTTCTGTAACTTATCCTGGTTCAGACTATATCAAAGTAACTTCGTTTGATGTTGCCGATTCTAAATGTTTTGTTGGTAGTCAATGGAAATTTATTTCTAATAATAACAAAGGTGATATGTCTTTAAACAATTCAGGTTGTGCAGCATTTAGTTCTCCAATAACTTGGTTTATTAACAAAGAAGGACAATATGTAATGAAAATTATTAATGAAACTAAATCTAAAAAAGTATTAGAAGGATATGTTTTAAAACTTGCTAATGTATCAGACAATTCATTTCAATTGGTTGATAATGCAAACGTTGGTGGAAAAAATATTGAAGTGATTTATCAATTTTCTAGAAATTAATTTTAAATAAATAAAAAGATGAAAAAATATACATTATATAGTTTAGTTGCAATTTTAAGTTTTTCAATTATTTTAAGTAGTTGTAAATCAGTCAAAAACACAAATAGAACACAACGTGGTGCTGCAATTGGTGCAGTAGCTGGTGGTGTTCTTGGCGCAGTTTTAGGAAACAATCTTGGTAAAGGAGGAAATGGTGCTCTTGGCGCTGTTCTTGGTGGTGTTATTGGTGGAGTTGCTGGTGGAGTAATTGGTAATAAAATGGATAAACAAGCTCGTGAAATTCAAACTGCTTTACCTGGAGCAAAAGTTGAAAGAGTAGGAGAAGGAATTAAATTGGTTTTGGGTGAAAATTCAGTACGATTTGACACTAATAAATCTACTTTAACTAGCGGAGCAAAAGCAAATTTAGACAAATTGGTTCCAGTTTTTAAAAGTTATGCAGACACAGATATTGTTATTTATGGTTATACAGATAGCACTGGTACAGTTGAATACAATCAAACATTATCAGAAAAAAGAGCAGCATCAGTAAAATCATATTTAGCAGGAAAAGGTATAAACACTGCCAGATTTACTACAACTGGTTTAGGAATTGGAGATCCAATTGCAACTAATGAAACTCCAGAAGGTAGAAGTCAAAACCGTAGAGTTGAGTTTGCAATTACTGCCAATGAAAAAATGATTGAAGATGCTAAGAAAGAAGCAGGAAGATAATATTTTTATTTTTTAATAGATAATGAGCGTTCACTTTTGTGAGCGCTTTTTTATTTTCAAATATTTTGAACGATATTTAACAAAACATTCTGTTTAGTTTAAATCATTGATACTTTAACTATTAATAACTTTACAAAAACATTTTATTTTATGGAAGCAACAAAGAAAACAAATACTAAAAAGAAAATAATTGATGACAATACAATTATTTCTAAATACATGGAGTATGTTCTTGAAAAAAATGACGAACCCAAAAATGTATTTTCATTTTGTAAAGAAAACCAAATTAATGAAACAGAATTTTATACATTTTTTAATTCACTAGATTCTTTAAAGCAACAAATTTGGGTAAAGTTCTTTGAAAATGCATTAGAAACAATTCATAAAGAAGAAGCATTTGAAGGATATTCAGATAAAAATAAATTATTGACATTATATTTCACATTGTTTGAATTGTTGACTATAAACAGAAGCTTTGTGATGTTTTCACTTAAAGAAAATAAGCAAGGATTAAAAAATTTAAAAAATTTAAAACTTTTTAGAAACCATTTTAAAAATTTTATCGTAACTATAATTGAGTCAGAATCTTCAGCCAAAAATGATAAAGTAGCCAAAGTAACCAAACCCATTTTTGCTGAAGGTGCATGGCTTCAGTTTTTGTTATTATTAAAATTTTGGATGGAAGATACTTCTAAAGGTTTTGAAAAAACTGATGTGTTGATTGAAAAATCTGTCAATACAGTAGTTGATTTATTAGACACAAAACCATTAGAAAGCTTATTCGATTTAGGAAAATTCCTTTGGAAAGAAAAAATGAATTAATACTGAAATAAATTCAGCACAAGTATGAAAACATTAGATAAAATTCCAACAGGAAAAATTGAAAGAGCTAGTCAATTGGTAAAAACCGGATTCAAAGTAGGAGGAAACTATGTTGCTTATTATGGCGAAAAAATAGTAAATCCGAAGTTAAACAGAGATAAATTAAACGAAAGTAATGCCGAGGATATTTATGATGGATTAAAAAATTTAAAAGGCAGTGCTTTGAAAGTTGCACAAATGTTGAGTATGGATAAAAGCATTATGCCACAACAATATGTAGATAAATTTTCGTTGTCGCAGTTTTCAGTTCCGCCATTGTCGGCACCATTAGTTAGAAAAACATTTAAAAAATATTTAGGTCAATATCCAGAAAACTTATACGACACTTTTACACCAGATTCTATGAATGCTGCAAGTATCGGTCAGGTACACAAGGCAACCAAAGATGGGAAAAATCTTGCTGTGAAAATCCAATATCCAGGTGTTGCTGATAGTATAAGTTCGGATTTGGCTTTAGTAAAACCATTTGCTATTAGAATGTTTAATATAAAAGGAAAAGATTCTGATAAGTATTTTAAGGAAGTTGAAGATAAATTGTTGGAAGAAACCGATTATATTTTAGAATTAAAACAAAGTATAGAAATATCTGAATTATGTAAAAAAATTGAATTTTTGCGATTTCCAAAGTATTATCCAGAGTTATCATCAGAAAAAATTTTAACGATGGAATGGATTGACGGACAACATTTGTCGGAATTTACATCAATTAATAAAGACAGAAAAAAAGGAGATAAAATTGGTCAAGCACTATGGGATTTTTATATGTATCAAATTCATCATTTAAAACAAGTTCATGCCGATCCACATCCTGGAAATTTCTTAATTGACAAAGATGATAATCTAGTTGCAATTGATTTTGGTTGTATAAAACAAATTCCAAATCAGTTTTACGTTCCTTATTTTGAACTTGCCAATCCTATAGTGATTGATAATCCAAAATTATTCAATGAAAAATTATACGAATTAGAAATTTTAAGATTGGATGATACAAAAGATGAAATTGTTTATTTTACCAAATTGTTTCATGATTTGTTGAGTTTGTTTACAAAACCATTTCATGGAGATTTCTTCGATTTCTCTGATGATAATTTCTTTGAACAAATTGCAAAAATGGGAGAAGATTTTGCTAAAGACACACAGTTAAGAAAGATGAACGGTAATAGAGGTTCAAAACATTTTTTGTATATAAATAGAACTTTTTTTGGTTTATACAATTTATTACACGATTTAAAAGCGCGTGTTGATACAAAGAATTTTGAGAAGTATATAATATAATAAGTTTGTTTATTGGTTAGGTTGATAAGAGCGATTCTCTACTTAGAGTTTTCGCTCTTATTTTTTTTATATTATTTAAGATTTTCCTTTTTAGATTCTATTTTAATTGCATTTTCTTGTAATTGGAAATAATCTATAAAACCTTTTGGCATTGGAGTTGGTTTGTAATTTCTTTTTTGCTCTTCTTGAAATTTCACATTTTGAGTATAATCTACTGGTGGTGGAGTAGCATATTGGTTGTATTGTCTAGTATCACCTTCACCCCAAAGTGGATCATTACCAAATCGATGGTCTTGAAAATGAAGACGTTTGGCCATTATTCTAAAAGAAAAAGTAATATTAGATGTTCCACCATTTTTTTCTTTTACTGTAAAACCTTTATTGTCGGCATCCTTAATAACTATTAATCCATTACTTTCACCTTCTTCTTGAAGAAAAACTCTCATTGGATGAGATTCATCTACAAAAATAGTCTCTATAAACATTGGATCTAATTGAATATGTATACTTCCGTTTACTAATTGTCCACCACCAACATCTTCAAACCAAACTTCGGGTAATTCAGTTACATATAAAAGTTGATTTCCTTTACTGGTTCCTACGCTTGCAGTTTTTGTACCGTTAGCAATAACGTGGTTGCCATTAAAATAGCCACTATAATTTTGGTTATTAGCTCTCCAGCCAACAACAGCAATATCATTGTTTCCAGCGACTATTCCGCCTCCAAACCCAATTCCATAAACACCAATTCCAAAACCACCTCCATTATAAGAACCTTGAACACCAATTTGTTGATTACCGCCACCTTGAGCAGAATAACCTCTAACTCCATATCTAACACCATTTGTTGAAGTTCCCGAATATTGACCTACAATTCCTGTTGGAGTTAATCCAGCTGCAGTAGTTCCATAACTTGTTCCCAAAATACCAGCACCAATTCCAGAATTTGTAGCTCCTTCAATTCCCGAATATGTATTTGCAGTGTTAGAATTTATTCCATAAATAGCACTTCCGCTGGTAAGATTATTGTAACCGTTTATTCCATAATTTAATGTTCCTGAGGTTGTTACAGTTAATAAATCTGTCACTACAGGAGCAGTATTGTTAATAGAAACTCTTCCATCTGCTAAAATTCTCATTCTCTCTAAAGCATTAGTTCTAATACCAATAGGATTGTTATCTGTTGTTCCAAAATAATTAGTTGCTATACTAGTTCCAGCATTTCCAAGTGTACTCCAAGCATAATCACTATTGTTTGCCCAAGTTACATTTCCTGCGCCATCGGTTCTCATTGTTTGACCAACTGTTCCTCTTGAAGGAGGCAAAGTATAAGTATTTGCGATAGTTGTTCCAACACCAACATTACCTAGAAAGTATCCTGCAAAATTGGTTGCTCCAGGTTTTAAAACATTAGAATAAACTCCATAATGAGTTCCGCCAGCAGCAGTATTTATTAAATTATAATCTCCATATTTTATTCCAGTTCCAGTTCCAGAAAGGTTATTTTGAACTCCATAATGAACTCCATTTCCTGTATTAGAAATTGAACTGTAATTGCCTAATTGTGTACCATTTCCAGAACCAATAATACTTGTATTTGTTCCTGTTACCGGATTGGTTCCAGACGTTCCTAATAAATTATTTACACCTACAGTTGTTCCGTTTCCTGTATTGTTGTATAATTCATTAGAAACTCCTGTAAAACTTCCGTTTGTAGTTATGTTTTGCATTAAATTTCTAACTCCAGTGTTAGTATTTGTACTAAAACCTAGTGAATTTTGAACTGCAATATGAGAACCAGCACTAGAATTTGCAATTACGTTATAACTACCAAAAAAAGGATTTATTCCAGAGGAACTTAGCTGTACAGAATTACCAATAACATTGCCTAAACTCGCTCCAGAAAAAGTATTTCTTGATACATATACATCATCGTCTGAACTACCAGAATAATCATTTAAGAAACTTGCGTTAAAAACACCATCTGTAACATTATTTGTAGTTGTAACATTTAATGTTCTATTAAATCCTGCACCATTAATTTCTAATGGATAATTCGTTGTGTTTTTACCAATTGCCACATTTCCTGTATGAAACATATCATCGGTAATTGCATTTGGAGCAACTGTTGTAGCTTCTTCATACCAATCGTGATCACCATTAATGGTTGAAGAAATTCCAATCCAGTCTGCAGGAGCATTATTCCAATAGTAAAAACCAATAGCTTTTGGGTTTCCACCAAATGTTGTAGCAGTTGTCAAATAAACCAACATGCTTTGTTGAGCTATTGTAGGATTAATTACAGGAAAAGAATCTACTTTGGGAATTAAAATACCATCAGTATTGATTGGCGTAACTTGATTACTTGAACGAATATCTAATTGTGCATCTGGCGAAGTAGTGCCAATTCCTACTTGAGCAATACTAAAATTTATACTTAATATCAATACTAGTAATAGGTATTTTTTCTTTTCCATAATATCTATATTTAATGATTTAATTTAATTAAATAATCTTAATAAAATTACTAAAAAAATAAATATAGTATGTAAGGTTGTTTAAATAATCGATAAAATGTATGTAAATAACGTCAAAATGTTGAATTATTTTTAATTTTTATTTCAAACAACTTAAATTGTAAGATTTAGTAAAATAATTATACAACAATCTAAACTAAAGACAGTTATGATTTTAATTAATCTGTTTTACTTCGAAGTAAGTTTTTCCGATATATCCATCTATAGTTGTTGGCGCATTTCCATTATGCATATAAATTTCAATTATGTCGCCTACAATTAATCTAATACTACAATTAATTGTTCTCGAAATTAGTTTATCTCCATAATGATGAGAAGAAGTTTCTTGATATTCTACACCATTTTTATAAACTGCAATTCCATAATATTCGGCATCCGATTTATTAAAAGTATGAAAACCAGCATTTATTTCATAATATCCAACTTTTGTTGCTACGAATTGATTTGTACCAGTATTAAACTCTGAATTAGTATCAAATTGTATTAAGTTAAAATTTAATTTTTGCCATCCAACAGAACCAACAGTTTGATTGGCAGTTAAATTAGTTCTAACTAAAGATAGATTATTTAATGAATTTTTCCAAGTAACATTTCCAACCGCATCAGTTTGAAGTGTTTGACCATTAAGCGTTCCTCTGGTAACTGGAAAATTATAACCTGTTGTGGCTTGATTGTTAATTTGTAATCCGCCATTTACTCTGACGATATTATTGTCAAATTCTCCATATATTAATGCGTTGTTGGCATCAGCATTTGAGTTTTCTATATATAATTTATTACTTCCTGCTTCAAGTCGACCAGCTTGATATCCAATTCCAACACTTCCTGATCCCAAAACTCCTCTCAATGATTCAAAACCTATTGCAGTATTGTTTGTTCCTATAACATTTTGTCTTAAAGACGCAAATCCTACAGCTGTATTATTATCTGCATTATTGGTTGTTAAGGCATTTCTTCCAATAGCAACATTTGAACCAGCAGATGAATTAGAAAATAATGCTGCCGAACCTATTGCAACATTTCCTATTCCAGTTAAATTTGAAAATAATGCAAAATCACCCATGCCTACATTTATTCTACCAGTTGTTAAACCTGGCATTATATTAGAACCAAATGCAACATTTCTTACACCATTTTGTGAAGCAATATTAATTGTTGGATTTAGAAGCGAATTTGCTCCAAATGAAGTATTTCCGTTATTGTAATTAAAACTCGCATCATATGTTGGATCTCCAATAAAACCAGCTCTACTATTATTTCTTCTAAAAACAATATCAATATTGTCTGTTGTTCCAAAAAAATTGGTATTAGAAGATGTTCCAGAATTACCAGTTGTTAGCCAAGCAAAACTATTAAGTGCTGTACTCGGATTTATCCATGTTACAACTCCATTTGCGTCGGTTTGCATAATTTGGTTTATTGTGCCTCTAAATGCTGGTAAAGTATAAGTATTGGCTGTTGTTGTACCAATACCAACATTACCAAGAAAATACCCTGCAAAGTTTGTAGCTCCAGGTTTTAATACCGAAGAGTAAACACCATAATGGGTACCACCAGATAAAGAACCAATCAAATTATAATTTGTATATTTTGTTCCTGTTCCAGGTCCATCTGTTTGATTCCAATTCCCAAAGTAAGTGCCATTTCCGTTACTATTAATAATATTCCTTGAACCCCAATAGTTACCGCTTCCTGAACTATATATTTCATTGTTTGTACCATAATTATCTCCAATTCCACTAGTTGTAATTGTGCTTGATATACCAACTGTTAAACCATCACCAGAACCACCTAATGAATTATTTATTCCAAAATGATTACCGTTGTTATTATTAGAAATATTATTTTCAAGACCTACAATATATCCTGACGAAGTTCCTGTTAATTGATTATAAATACCAAGATTGTTTGCCGTTCCAGAAGTATTTACATAATTTTGAGTTCCATATTTAACGCCGCTTCCCGAGCCATTTAATAAATTTTTTGTACCAACATGTACACCGTTTCCTGTATTCATAACTTCATTTATTGTACCATTTTTTTCACCGTTACTCGTACCACTAATTTGATTATGTACACCAGTGTGAGTACTATTACTGTTATTGGTTATATAAATTAAATTATAAGCACCAAAATGTGCGCCCATTCCGCTTCCAGTTAATTCTGAATAGTTACCATAATGAGTTCCATTTCCTGTATTTGGAATTGTGGAAAAAGTTCCAAATTGGTCTCCTGTTCCTGTACCAGAAAGTAAATTGTAATTAGCGTAATGAGTTCCTGTTCCAGAACAAGTTAAATTGTTTTTTAATCCAAAACTATTGTCGTTAGTTGTTCCTCTAACTGTATTAGAAATTCCAGATTTATCAATACTATTTGTTGTAGCGTTATTAAAATCATTATTAACTCCAATATCAAAACTAGATGATGAAATTTCTAATGGAAAATTAGCGGTATTTTTTCCTATAGCGGTATTTCCAATATGAAACATGTTATCAGAAATGTTATTTGGTGCAGTTGTTGTTCCTACTTTAAACCAATCTTTATCTCCATTGGCAGTAGATGAAATTCCAATCCAAGTTAAGGTTGGAAAATCCCAATAGTAAAAACCTTTTTGATAAGTTGCAGATATACTTGTATTAAGGTAAACTAACATTCCTTGTTGTGCAGCTGTTGGGTTTGTTGCTGTAAACATGTTTACTTTAGGTATTAAAACACCATCATTATTTGCTGGTGATTCTTGATTACTTGCTTTAATGTCTAAGGTAGCGTTTGGGGATGTAGTTCCTACACCAACTTGAGAAAAAACTATTTGTGAAAATAATAAAATAAAGTAAAAATATTTTTTTTTTAAT
>NZ_JAYVFH010000261.1:0-11859 GCF_043773265.1 Flavobacterium sp.
ATTCCACAAATATCAAAAATTGTTCAAGTTGGAATTCGTGATTTCTGCCAACAAGAAGTTGAAAATGTTGTCAAAGAAAATGGTAGAGTTATTGTTCACACCGATTCTGATTTAAAAAAAGAATCCTTTGAGGGCAAAACTTGGCACGACCAATGTGAAGCAATAATAGCTTCGTTACCACAACAAGTTTGTATTTCATTTGATATAGACGGAATGTATCCATGGTATTGTCCAAATACAGGAACACCAGTTCCAGGCGGATTTTCTTTTGAACAAGCAACCTATTTATTTAATAAATTGTCATTAAGCGGAAAAGAAATTATAGGTTTTGACCTTGTAGAAGTTGCGCCAGGTGAAAACGACGATTGGGACGGAAATGTTGGTGCAAGAATGTTGTTTCACATGTGTGGAGTTTTAGCAAAAAATAACGGTTTGAATGTTGGAGAAAAAATTAAATTTTATAAAAGTTAAATTAAATTATGTAAGGTTCAACATTAAGTTTATATAGTACTTTGTTAAATATTAATATTAAATTAATGTTTATGAAAACTATATATTTATTTCTTTTGTCAATAACAATATTTTCTTGTCAAAATCAAACAAAAGTTGATGCTGATATAGCTAAAAAAGCAACTATAGATTCAATGAAAATTGTAATTGAAAACCAAAAAATCATTGATTCAATGAATCTTAAAATGGCTAAAATAGTAAGGCAAAAACAAGAAAAGGAAGTCGTTTATGTAAATCAAAATGGTAGTTCTACAACAACTAATACCACAACTAAAAAGAAAAAATGGAGTGGCGCAGCTAAAGGAGCAGTTATTGGCGCCGGAGTTGGAGCAGTAACTGGAGCAATTATTAGCAAGAAAAAAGGCGAAGGTGCAATTATTGGAGGAATAGCTGGTGCTGGAGTTGGTGCTGTAACTGGTGATATTATTGAAGATAGCAAGAAAAAAAAATAAAATAATAAGAAAAATAAATAAATTTAATAATTTATTTTAGGATGTTTAAATCAGGTGATTTAAACATCCTTTTTTTATTTTTAACAATAAATATTAGTTAGATTTGGAATGTTAATATTATAAAATGAAAATCATAAAAAAAACCATTCTAGTACTAATATCAATTATTGTTTTAGTCGCGCTTTCAATTTTTATTTACACAAATTACACAAAACCAAAATACGAAGGTGAAGTTGCTATAAAAAACATTTCAAAAACTACTAATGTTTATTTTGATGATTTCGGAATTCCACATATTTATGCTAATTCCCAAAAAGACGCTATGACCGTTTTGGGATATGTTCATGCTCAAGATAGATTATGGCAAATGGAACTCATGCGACGCATTGCACCAGGAAGATTGTCAGAACTTTTTGGAAATAAAGTTTCTAAAACTGATATGTTTTTTGCCGGAATTGGAATTGAAGAAAACTCAGAAAAAACAATTTCAGAATTAGATAAAAATTCCGAAAGTTATAAACTTACAATGGCTTATCTTGATGGAATTAATCAATATCTCGAAAACGGAAAAACACCAATTGAATTCAATTTATTAGGAATAAAAAAACAAAAATTCACCATTAAAGACGTTTATAATATTTTTGGATATATGTCGTTTAGTTTTGCAATGGCACAAAAAACCGATCCATTAATGACTGATATTCGAGATAAATTTGGCGCAAATTATCTTAAAGATTTTGGTTTAGATGGCTCGTTAGGAACAGTACAACTAATAAGCTTTGATGGGAAAGCAAATAATTTTTCAGAAATTTCTAAACAGGTCTCCAGTTTGCTTGATAATTCTCCAATTCAACCATTTATTGGTAGCAATAGTTGGGTAATTGGTGCTCAAAAAACCAAAAATGGAAAAGTGATTTTTGCAAACGATCCACATATTGGTTTTTCGCAACCTTGTACTTGGTATGAAGCACATATTGTTACTCCAAATTATGAATTATATGGATACTATTTGGCAGGAACACCATTTCCATTGTTGGCTCACAATCGAGATTATGCTTATGGTTTGACTATGTTTGAAAACGATGATTTAGATTTGTTTCAAGAAGAAAATAATCCGACTAATCCAAATCAATATAAATATAAAAATGAATATTTAAATTATACTTTTCATAAAAAAATCATTAAGGTAAAAGACAGTTCAGATATTGTTTTAAATATAAAAGAATCAATTCATGGACCAATTATGAACGGAATTATGAATACCATTTCTTCTCCAAAACCAATTGCAATGTCTTGGATTTATACTCAGCAAAAAAACAAAATTCTTGATGCAGTCTATCATCTTTCTCATTCAAAAAATTTAGAAGATTTCCATAAAAATATTGAACTTATAACTGCTCCAGGATTAAATATTATGTATGGCGATGCTAAAAATAATATTGCATGGATAACATCAGGAAAATTATATAAAGTTGATAAATCGGTAAATCCGAATTTTATATTAAATGGAAGTAATGGTATTGATGATAAAAAGGAATTCATCAATTTTTCTAAAAATCCAGCAGCCATAAATCCGAATTGGAATTATGTTTATTCATCTAATAATCAGCCACAAGCAATTGATAATTATTTGTATCCTGGTTATTATTTGCCCAAAGATAGAGCGCAAAGAATAGAAAGTTTTTTAGTTGCTAAAAACAATTTTACAAAACAAGATGTTCAAAAAATGATGGTCGATAATACTTCGAATGTAAATGCAAAAATTGCAATTCAAATTATTGCCGATTTAAACACTCAAAATTTCACTAGAATAGAAAAAGATGCCATGTATGCTTTAGCAAAATGGGATGGAAGTAATGATGTAACAAATATAGAATCTACAATTTATAATAAATTAATATACAGGTATTTAGAAAATACTTTTCAAGACGAATTAGGCAAAGAAGATTTTAAAGCATTATTGTCAACTCATATTATTAAACAAATTATTGAACCACAAACTACAAACGAAAATTCTGCTTGGTGGGATAATATTTATACTAAAAACAAAAAAGAAACCCGAAAAGAAATTCTTCAAAAATCATTTCAAGAATCAGTTTTAGCTCTTCAAAATCAATTTGGAAATGATATAAAATCATGGACATGGAACAAGGCACACACACTGGAACATCAACATCCGATTGGTAAAGTAAAACTTTTTGAAAAGTTTTTTAATGTAGGAAAATTTGAAGTGGCAGGAAGCAACGAAGTTATTAATAATTTAATGTTTACTTATTCAAATTCTGGACTTTACGAAGTGAAAGCTGGACCATCAACACGAAGAATTATTGATTTTTCAGATATTGAAAACAGTGTTAGTATTCTTCCAACTGGAAATTCAGGAAATCCAATGAGTTCACATTATAATGATCAAGCAGAAATGTATGTTCAAGGAAAATTTCGAAAAATGAAAATGAATAAAGCCGAAATAATTAAAACTTCTACTAAATTGGTTTTTGTACCCAATTGACAAAAAAATCATAAATTTGCAAAACCGTTTATAAAAATTAAATGCAAACTTCTCAAAAAATTGCTGTTGTTGGTTCTGGATTAGTTGGAACACTATTGGCAATATATCTCAAAAAATTAGGTCACACAGTTCATGTTTACGATAGAAGCGAAGACATTAGAAAAGTAGAGTTTTCCGGAAGATCTATAAACTTAGTAATGTCTGATCGTGGTTGGAAAACCCTAGAAGATATTGGTCTAGAAGATGAAATCAGAAAAATCGGAATTCCAGTCGACAAACGAGCCATTCACACCCAAGATGATAAATTAAATTATCAATATTATGGCAAGGAAGGTGAAGCAATTTTTTCATTATCTCGTGGCGTTTTAAACCGTAGAATGATAGATTTGGCCGAAGATGCAGGAGTGCAATTTTTCTTCGAACATAAAATTTGGGATGTAACATTAGCAACTGCAACTTTGCATATTGGCGAAACCGAAAGAGGCGAATGGCAAGAATTAAAATATGATAAAGTATTTGGTGCAGATGGAGCTTTTTCTAGAATTCGTCATAGAATGCAACGTCAATCTATGTTTGATTATTCGCAAGAATTCATGAAATTGGGTTACAAAGAATTACACATTCCTGCCAATGCTGATGGAACTCATAAAATTGACAAAAACTCATTACATATTTGGCCAAGAGGAAATTTTATGCTCATGGCATTATCTAATCTCGACGGAACTTTTACTTGCACATTATTTATGCCATTTGTAGGTGAAAATTCATTTGAAGAATTAAAAGACGAACAAGCATTAGTTAAATTTTTTGCAAAATATTTTCCAGATACTAAAGAAGTTATTCCAGATTTGGTTAAAGATTTTTTCAAAAATCCAACAAGTTATTTGGCAAAAATGAAATGTTATCCTTGGACATTTGAAGATAAAGTTGCCTTAATTGGCGATTCGGCACATGCTATTGTTCCTTTTTATGGACAAGGAATGAACGCTGGTTTTGAAGACATTAGTGTTTTGAGTGAAATGATAGCCAAGCATGGTGACGATTGGAAAACAATTTTCTTAGAATATCAAGAAATACGCAAACCAAATGCTGACGCAATTGCAGAACTTGCCGAAAGAAATTTTACAGAAATGAGTTCTAAAACTGCCGATGCTAAATTTTTATTACAAAAGAAAATCGAAAAATGGTTTTCAGACAAACATCCAAATTTATGGATTCCGTTATATTCTCGAGTAACTTTTAGTTTACAACCTTACACCGAAGCACTTGCAGTTGGCGATTTGCAAAATAAAATTATGGAAGAAATTATGCTAATGGAAAATATTGAAGAAAAATGGAATAGCGAAGAAGTTGAAAATAAGATTATTCAATTGTTGGGATTTTAAATGTTAAAGAAAACTCCAATTTTCAATACATTAAAATTGAAATTTGGAGTTTTTTAAATATTGATATTTAGAATATTTATCGCTTAATCAACTTCATCAAAATACTAAAAGCACCACGAATAAAACTAGCACTTGTTACCACTTTAGTTACCGATTTTCCAATAACTTCTGCGGTACTTGGTTCATTGCTTTTTTTCTGTTCTACTTCTTTTTCTTCGGCTTGTTCAAAGGCAGTTTCAATTTTTTTATTTAAAATCTCATAAGCACTTTCTCTGTCAATTTCTTCTGAATATTTTTTTACTAATTTAGATTTTGCATTAATTGCAACAATTTCATTAGATTCCAAAATATCCATTCTACTCATCGGTGCACGCATCATTGTTGCTGCAAGTGGTGTAGGAATTCCTTTTTCGTTCAAAGCAGTTACAAATGCTTCTCCAATTCCAAGTGAAGTTAAAATTTCATCGGTTTTATAATATTCAGAAGTCGGATAATTATCTGCCGTTTGTTTAATAGCTTGTCTGTCATTGGCTGTAAATGCACGCAAAGCATGTTGTATTTTCAAACCCAATTGTGCCAAAACGCCTTTAGGAATATCCATCGGGTTTTGGGTTACAAAGTAAACCCCAATTCCTTTTGAACGAATTAATTTAATTATAGTTTCTATTTGATCTAATAAAACTTTACTTGCTTCATTAAATATTAGATGTGCTTCGTCAATAAATAATACTAATTCTGGTTGCTCAACATCACCTTTTTCAGGCATTTGTTGATATATTTCTGCCAATAAACTCAACATAAAAGTCGAAAACAACTTTGGTTTATCTTGAATATCGGTTAATCTTAAAATATTTACATAACCTTTTCCATTTTCATCAATGCGCATTAAATCATCAATTTCAAATGATTTTTCTCCAAAAAAGAAATCGCCACCTTGTTGTTCTAGTTCAATTATTTTTCGTAAAATAGTTCCAGTGGTTGAAGTTGAAATTTTTCCATACTCTTGTGATATTTCTTCTTTTCCTTCTTCGGTAATAAAATTTAGTACTTTTTTAATGTCTTTTAAATCTAATAATGGCATTTTGTTATCATCACAATATTTAAAAATCACCGACATTACTCCAGCTTGAGTATCATTTAAATCTAGAATTCTTGAAAATAAAACTGGTCCAAATTCTGATATAGTTGCTCTCATTCTAACGCCATCTTGAGCAGAAAGTGTCATTAACTCTACAGGAAATGAGGCAGTTGTGTATGGAATATTTATTTTTGCATGTCTTTCAGTAATGAAAGATTTTTCTTCGCCAGGCATTGCAATTCCCGAAAAATCGCCTTTTATATCCATCATCAAAACCGGAATCCCAAACGATGATAATTGTTCAGATAATACTTGAATGGTTTTAGTTTTTCCTGTACCAGTTGCTCCAGCAATTAATCCGTGTCTGTTAAAAGTTTTTAATGGTATTTTCACTTGTGTTTCTGCAACAGCAATTCCGTCTAAAATTGCTGCGCCAAGCAAAATACTTTCACCTTTTGATGTGTAACCATCATTAATATGTTGTATAAATGTTTCTTTGTTTTTCATCAGTATAAAGTTACTTTAATTCTATGTTCAATTTCTAGCGCAAGATACTATTTTTTAAATATTTTTATGTTGAAATTAAAATTGACACCTACTTTATGTTAATATTATTATAAGATTTGATTCTTTTGATACTAATTTTAACTAAAACATCGTTGTTAAATTATTAAATTGCTATTTTAGCTTATTAATTACGATTACTTTTAAGTTTTTAGCATCAAAACAAGAATAACTTTGCTATTAATTATGTAAATTCTCTTGATTTAAAAGAATGTTATAAATAACAAAAAAAGTTTTTTTATTTAAACTAAAAAATTAAATTTGCTCCTATTACAATTTTAATTACAACTAAATCTTATTAAATTATTAAAAACTATTAAATTTTAGAAAAATGGCAAACGTTAAAAAAGAAAACGGTTCAAATGGTGGCGGAATGATTACAGGAATTATTATTGCTGCATGTATTGTAGTAGGAATATTGGTTTGGAAATTCCTTATGGGTAGTAGTGCTAATTTTGAAAACGGTGATCCAGAAAAAGGTCATCCATTAAATACATTAGGAATGGTATATAAAGGAGGATTTATTGTTCCTGTATTATTAGGTATGTTCTTAATGGTAATTGTTTTTTCTTTTGAAAGATATTTTGTAATCTCAAAAGCTGCAGGAAAAAACAACCTTGATAAATTTATGAGCAAAATTCAAAGCAATGTTTCAACTGGAAATATTTCTGAAGCAATTGAAGATTGTGATAAACAACAAGGTTCGGTTGCCAATGCAATTAAATCAGCATTAGTGAAATATCAAGACGTTAAAAAAGAAGGATTTAGTAGTGAAGAAGCATCAGAAATGATTCACAAAGAAATTGAAGAAGCTACAACTCTAGAAATGCCAATGTTAGAAAAACACATGACAATTCTTTCTACACTAGTTTCATTAGGAACTCTTGGAGGATTGTTAGGAACAGTATCAGGTATGATTAAAGCGTTTGGTGCATTAGCTAGTGCAGGAACTCCAGATCAAGCAGCACTTGCAACAGGTATTTCTGAAGCACTTATTAATACTGCAACAGGTATTGCAACTTCTGCTTTAGCAATTGTAATGTATAATTTCTTTAATTCAAAAATTGATACATTAACCTATTCTATTGACGAAGCTGGAACAGCAATTGTTAATACATACAGAAGATTAAGAGGAAGTTTAAAATAATAACTTTTTTCAGCATTAATACTGTTGAATAAATAATATATAAATAGATGGCAAAAATAAAAATGTCAAAAAATGCGGCTTCTATAGACATGACAGCAATGTGTGATGTGGCTTTTCTTTTGCTTACTTTCTTCATTTTGACAGCTACTGCAAAGCAACCAGAAGCGTTGCCTGTAGAAACTCCAGCATCAACAGTTCAAACTAAATTGCCAGAAACTGGTTTAATAACGTTAACCGTTGGTAAAGATGCAGACAAAAACAAAGTGTTTATGGGAATCAAAGACAGAGATCTTCGTGCAAAAACACTTGAGCTTATGGCAGATAAATATCAAATGAAATTTACGCCTGAAGAATCAGCTCAGTTTGCTCTTGTTGAGGAGTTTGGTGCTCCAATTCAAGATTTGAGTAGAGTAATAAAAATGAAAAGTGCAGATAGAAACAAAGCAGGCGTTCAAGCAGGAATTCCTCTTGATTCATTAGATAATCAATTGAAAGACTGGATATATGTTGCACGTCAAGCTAACGCAGATGCAGGTAAAACTGAATTATTAAAATTTGCAATAAAAGGCGATGCTAAGCAAGAGTATCCTCAAATAAGAAAAATTATGGATATTTTGCAAGATCAAGATATCAATAACTTTAGTTTAGTTACAGGTTTAAGAGCTAAACCTAAAAACTAATAATTCAGAAATAATATTCAATTTAAAAAATACACAAAATGGCTGAATTAAATAGTGGCGATGGCGGTGGTAAAAAAGATGGCGGTAAAGTAAGAAGTAAAAAGCAAAACTCTAAAGTTGACTTAACAGCAATGGTAGATTTGGCATTCTTATTGATAACTTTCTTTATGTTAACCACTTCGTTGTCTAAACCACAATCAATGAGCTTAGGTTTACCTGCTAAAGAAAAACCAGATGATCCTGTAATAAAACCATTACCAGTTGATCAAAGAAGAACAGTTACTGTTATTTTAGGTGAAAACAATAAAATAAAATGGTATCATGGATTACTTGAAGCTCCAGAAGCAAATGGTAAACCTCAAGTTACATCATATGGTAAAGAAGGAATTCGTAAAGTTTTACTTGAAAGAGTTCAATCTGTTCCTCAAGTTACAGGTGATAAAGAAAAAGGTTTAATAGTTATTATTAAACCAACTAAAAAATCTAACTATAGAAATTTAGTAGATATTTTAGATGAAATGGCAATTTGTAAAGTAGAAACGTATGCTATTGTTAATGACTTCACACCTGAAGAAAATACACTAGTAAGCGAAATGTCTAACAAAGTAAATTAAAAAAAAAATGAAATTAGACCTATTAAATAATAAATGGTTAAACATCGTTTTTGAAGGACGTAATAAAAGTTATGGTGCTTATGAATTGCGCAAAAGCAACACTAAGACCAACTTACGTGCTTTGTTAATTGGTGCAGCGGTTTTTTGTTTGGCTATAGCAACTCCATTATTGATTAATTTAATTCCTGATTCTTCAGACGATCAGACATTAAACGAAACTATAACAACAGTAAAGTTACCGCCAAAAGAAGAGAAACCTAAAGAAGATTTAAAACCACCACCACCACCACCACCAAAACAAGATGTGGTAAAGTTTGTGAAACCTGTAGTTGCAAAAACTGAAGACGTAAAAGAAGATCCACCAAAAGTTGAAGAAATAAAAGATAAAAATCTTGGAAAAGAAGACATTAAAGGTGATCCAAATGCCGATTTAGATCCAGGACCAATTGGTGATGGACCAAAACAAACAGAAGTGGTAGAAGAAGATAATAATCTTTACAATTCTGCCGGTATTGAAGTAAAACCAGAATTTCCTGGTGGAGCAGCAAAGTTTACAAACTTTATTAAAAACAATTATACTGCTCCAGAAGATAGTCCAGGTGGAAGAGTTATTGTATCATTTGTTGTTGAAAAAGATGGTTCTTTAACAGATATAAAAATTCTTAAAGATTTGGGTTACGGAACAGGTGCTGAGGCAGTTAGGGTTTTAAAGAAAAGTCCAAAATGGGTTCCAGCAGAACAAAATGGTAAAAAAGTAAGATGTTCTTTTCAGTTGCCAATTGCAATTGCAGCACAAGAATAACATGCTTAATAATATAAAAAATAATTTTCAGAAGAAATCGCTTAGTCAGCGATTTCTTCTATTTACAGGAATTCTGTTTTTTTTGATTTATTTAACACTTGGCTTGTTAATAATTTTTTGGGATAAATTCCCTTTTAAAATGCAAACCAATTATAGAATTGCTTTTGGCATATTATTAATAGTTTATGCGTTTTTTAGATTTTATAGATTTTTTAATTCAAAGAATGAAAATGAGTAAACAATTTAAAATATTAATTTTAGTTCCATTACTGGTTTTGGTTATAGCTCTTTCGTGTAATAAAAAAGATAACAATCAACCAAATTCTGATTCAATAATTGCTGGTAAAACATCAATATTAGTAGATGAAACTTTATTGCCAATTATTGAAGATCAAGTTACTGTTTTCGAAAGCCAGTATGATGCCAAAATTACTTTAATTCCTAAATCTGAAAAAGAAAGTATATTAGAATTATCAAAAACTAAAATGGGAATTATTGTTTTGTCAAGAGAATTAAACAAACAAGAACTTACTCTATTTAACAAAAATAAAATTAAACCAAAAACAACACCTTTTGCAATTGATGCAATTGCATTTATTAAAAGTAAAAAATCTAATGATTCATTAATTGACTTAAAAGAGGTAATTGATTTTGTAAAAGGAAATAAAAACACAATAAAAGGATTGGTTTTCGATAATCCAAATTCTAGTTCAGTAAGATACATTTGTAATTTGGCAGAAATAGAATCGTTACCTATCGAAGGAATTTTTTCGTTTAAAACAAATGAAGAAGTTATAAAACATGTTTCAGAAAATGATGGAATGATTGGTGTAGTAGGAATAAACTGGTTGTCACAACCAAAACCAGAAATGCAAAAATATATTGATAATGTTACAATTCTTAGTGTAAAAGTTAATAATGACAACTATGTTTATCCATCGCAAGAAAGCATTGCTACAAGAGAATATCCTTTGGCACGTGTTTTGTATATTATTAATTGTCAAGGTTACGAAGGATTAGGAATGGGTTTTGCATCATTCATAGCTGGAGAAATTGGGCAAAGAATAATATCTCAATCAGGACTTGCTCCAATAAGAGAACCAAGTCGAGATATTATAATTAGAAATCAAATAGAAAAAAAATAAATAAGATTAAGATGAATAAATTTAAAATTTTCAGTATTGCTTTGTTAGCTTCAACTGCGGTTATCCAAGCACAAGATTTAGAACAAGCTAAAAAAGCTATTGATGCTGAACAGTATGAAAAAGCAAAAGGAATGTTAAAAAGCATTATCCAAACTAAGAATAGTGGCAAAGCTGCTTTTTTATTAGGAAATATATATTTAGCTCAAAACATTGAAGATTCTGCAAAAATATTTTTCGATAAAGGATTATCTAGTGCCGATGGCGGAAAATTTAATTCTATTGGATTAGGACAACTTGATCTTAATAAAGGTGATGCAACAAGTGCAAAATCTAAATTTGACATGGTTCTAAAAGATGTAAAGAAAAAAGATTTAGAAGAATATATTTATGTAGCCAAAGCTTACATGAATAGCGACAAACCAGATTATAAAAATGCGATTGCTGTTTTAAACAAAGCCAAAGCTGCAAACCCAACTGATGCTCAAGTTCAATTGGCACTTGGTGATGCGTTGTATGGAGATAAAAATCAAAATGATGCTTATGTCGCTTATAGAAATGCTTATCAAACGGATAGTTCACTTATAAGAGCAAAAATGCAATTAGGAGTACTTTTAAAAGGAGCAAAACAATATGAAAAAGCGGTAGAAGCTTATAATGAAGTTGTGAAAATTAATGGTAATTACGGACCAGTTTTTAGAGAATTGGCAGAAACTCATTACTATTGGGCAAACAATAAACCATCAACATATACTGAAAACATGCAAAAAGCGTTAGCTTTTTATGAAAAATACATGTCATTAACTGATTATTCATTAACTTCTCGTATGCGTCATGCAGATTTTTTAATCCTTGCAAAAGACTACAAAGCACTTGAAGTTGAAGCAAATCAAATGAAACAATTGGATAAAGTAAATCCAAGAATATTACGTTATTTAGGTTACTCTGCATACGAAAATGGTAATACTGATGCTGC
>NZ_JAYVFH010000262.1:0-3100 GCF_043773265.1 Flavobacterium sp.
AGCCAAATGTTCGTTTGGATAGCCAATTCTTGTGTCCATTCCGGTGATGTATTCCACTAATTGCTTGACGTGTTTTAATTGAGCTCCACCACCTGTAAGTACTATTCCTGCAATTAATTTTCTGCGTGGATCTTCGTGTCCATATTCTTTTATTTCGGTGAAAACTTGTTCGATAATTTCGACAACTCGTGCATGAATTATTTTAGACAAATTCTTTAACGAAATTTCTTTTGGCTCTCTTCCTCGCAATCCCGGAATAGAAACTATTTCGTTGTCTTTATTTTCTCCTGGCCAAGCTGAACCAAATTTTACTTTCAATAATTCTGCTTGTTTTTCGATGATAGAACAACCTTCTTTTATATCATCGGTAATTACATTTCCGCCAAATGGGATTACAGCAGTATGACGAATTATTCCATCTTTAAAAATCGCTAAATCTGTTGTTCCTCCACCAATATCAATCAATGCAACACCAGCTTCTTTTTCTTCTTGACTTAAAACCGCATCAGATGAGGCTAAAGGTTCCAATGTCAATCCAGATAATTCAATTCCGGAACTTTGAATGCATCTGCCTACATTTCGAATGGATGATGCTTGTCCTACAACGACATGGAAACTAGATTCTAATCTTCCGCCATACATACCTATTGGTTCCTTGATATCTGATTGTCCATCGATTTTAAATTCTTGTGGTAAAACATGAATAATTTCTTCTCCGGGCAACATTGCCAATTTATTAACTTGATCGATTAGAAGTTGTATGTCGTTTCCTCCTATCACTTCTTCTGCATTACTTCGAATTATATAATCGCTGTGTTGTATACTACGAATATGTTGTCCCGCAATTCCTACAACAACATCTTTAATTTTGTACCCAGATTTTGTTTCTGCTTCAAGTACTGCTTGTTGAATGGATTGTATGGTTTGTGTAATATTATTTACAACACCTCTTGCCACACCTAAACTTTTGGATTTTCCAACACCCAAAATCTCTAGTTTTCCATATTCGTTTTTCCTGCCTATCATAGCAACAATTTTGGTTGTCCCAATGTCAAGACATACTGCAATATTCTCTTTTTCCATTTTCTGTTATTTTGTACACACCACTTGCTGAGCAAACCTGAGATCAATTGTTTTGTATTTATATAACGAACTATCTAAAACTGCTTTTTGAAAAAATGCCTTGTAATTATTGAATTTGGCTTTCATTCTTACCGTTCCTCCAAAATCTATTTGATAATTAAAATTTCTGTTGCCCATTTTCAAGCTCCCGTTTGGCATAATTTGAACACCAATGATGTTTTTTTTCAAAAAATCATCGTCATATATTATCCGAAATAATTCGGCTAAATCTTCGCTATTTTTTTTATTTATTTCCCCCGAAACAAGCGGAACTCTAGCAGTAAAATTACTTGACAACGGCATCCTATTTCCTTCGTAATCAATATAGAAAGAATCGTCCCCGTCAAAAATCCTTGCTATGGGAGTTTTTTGTTTCACTACTGCTTTTAGAACCCCATCAATGCTTACAAACACATCTGACTTCTCAATCATTTCTTGTGCGTTCAAAGCTTTTTCTAATTTATTCAAATCTAATTTATCTTTACCTATACTTTGCGCGTCTTTTTTATTTTCTATTAACAATTTATTAACCGTTTCTTGATCAACAAAAGGAGCGTTATCTCCTACAAAAACAACAGTGGATTTTGTTAGTTTTCGCCCTAAATTTCGATTTGAAGCAAACGAAAACAGAAAAATTACCAATGAAAACATTAGTACTAACCGAATATTGATCCAATTAAACAGTTTCATTTAACGCTTTTTTAATTAATAGCACTAACTCTCCAATATCTCCTGCACCAATAGTCACAATTACAGTTGCATCACTTTCTAAAATAGAAGGTATTAACAGTTTTTTTGAAACTAATTTCTTGTTATTATTTTTAATTTTATCCAATAACCATTGTGAGGTAATTCCTTCTATAGGCAATTCACGTGCCGGATAAATATCTAATAATAATATTTCATCAAATTGTGATAAACTTTCAGCAAAATCATTTGCAAAATCTTTAGTTCTACTAAATAAATGCGGTTGAAAAATGGCCAAAACTTTTTGATTGGGATACAATTCTCGAACTGCATTATGTATTGCATTTATTTCTGTTGGATGATGAGCATAATCATCAATATAAACTAATTTATCTGATTTTATTTGATACGAAAAACGGCGTTGAATTCCTTTAAAACTTTCTAATGCATTTGCAATTAAATGATTTTGAATTCCGAAAGTTTTTGCCATAGCAAATGCCATTAAAGCATTCATTAAATTATGTCTTCCTGGTAAATTAAATTTTATATTTTTTACAATTTCTAATGGTGTTTGTACATCAAAAATATAACTGCTGTTTTCTATTCTAACATTAAATGCTTTAAAAGTTGCTTCTTCGTCAATTGAAATTGTTACAGCTTCTAGTTGAACACCTTTTGGAACAAATAATTTACTTTTATCTAAAATTTTATTGGCAAATTCTCTAAACGAATCTTCAATTGCAGATGCATCGCCATAAATATCTAAGTGATCAGCATCCATTGAAGTTACACAAGCAATATTTGGATGTAAATGAAGAAATGATCTGTCAAATTCGTCTGCTTCTACAACTGTAATTGTTTTTCCGCTTCCTATTAAATTAGAATTATAATTCTCTACAATTCCGCCAAGAAAAGCGGTAACATCTTCGCCACTTTGATACAAAATATGCCCAAGAATACTAGATGTTGTAGTTTTTCCATGTGTTCCTGCAACTGCAAAACAAAAAGTATCTTTTGTGATAATTCCTAAAACTTCGGCACGTTTTTTAATTGTAAATTCTCTTTCAACAAAATAATTCCATTCTGAATGATAAACTGGAACTGCTGGAGTTACAATTACCAACGTATTTTCTACATAAAAACTGGTTGGAATTGCATTTATATTGTCTTCAAAATGAATGTTCATTCCGCCAGCAATAAGTTCATCAGTAAGTGTTGTTGGTGTTTTATCATAACCCGAAACATTTTTACCAATGTTTTGGAAATAACGAGCCAAAGCACTCATTCCGAT
>NZ_JAYVFH010000263.1:0-3524 GCF_043773265.1 Flavobacterium sp.
CGATCTCAATTATCTTGGTCATGGTGGTGAAGATGGTTTAACAGCCGAGAGAATTTGGGATAAATTTGACGGATTAAGTTTTAATAATCGATACCGTTATCCTTTGTTTATAACCATTACATGCGAATTTTCAAGATTTGATAATCCTTATCGTCCAACTGCTGGCGAATATACTTTTTGGAATCCAAAAGGTGGCGCAGTTGCAATGATAACTACAATTAGATCAATAGGAAAATATAGTGCAGAATTATTTAATGATGAAATGTCAGAACAATTATTCTCATATAATTCCAATACATACACTTCAATTGCAGAAGCATTGCGATTAGCAAAAATAGGAAGTAATAATAATTCTTCAACAAGAGTCGTAGCATTTCTTGGTGATCCAGCATTAATGTTGGCAATTCCAAAACCTAGAGTTGTACTTACTAAAGTTAACGATGTTCCAATAACGCAACCAATTTCCGATTTAAAAGCATTGGCATACGTAAAATTATCTGGCGAAGTACAAGACGAATCTGGAAACCCACTTCCAAACTATAACGGAGAATTATTCGTAAATATATTTGATAAAAATTATAACCGAAGTACCTTAAATAACGATAATAATAGTCCGCCAATTTCATTTACAAATCTTGGAGAAACAATTTTTAGAGGAAATGCATCAGTAAATAATGGTTTGTTCGAATTTGGATTTGTAGTGCCAAGAGATATTAAAATTCCGCTAGGAAACGGAAGAATAAGTTTTTACACTAAAAGAAATGAAATTTTATTAGACAAAACTGGTTATAATTTAGATATAAAAGTGGGCGGAATAAATACTAATGCTGTAGCAGATGTTACTGCGCCAACAATTAGATTGTATATGAATGATGAAACATTTGTAAATGGCGGAATTACTAATGAATCACCTTTCTTTTTAGCTTTTCTAGAAGATGAACATGGTATAAATACAGCAAGCGGAATTGGTCATGATATTGTAGCCATTTTAGATGGAGACGAAACCAAACCTTATATATTAAACGATTATTATGAAACAGAACTTGATAATTACAAAAAAGGTAAAATTAGATTTCCTTTTAGAAATTTAGCATTAGGATTACACACAATCACCTTTAAAGCTTGGGATGTTTACAATAATTTTATATCAACAGAAATTCAATTTGTAGTAGTTGGTGATGATGATGTAACCTTGACCAATGTATTAAATTACCCAAATCCGTTTGTAAATTACACACAATTTTGGTTCACCCATAACAAACCATTTGAACCTTTACAAGTTCAAGTTCAAATAATTACAATTACTGGCAAAGTCGTAAAAACCATAAATCAATATGTTACCACAGAAGGTTTTCTTTCTAGAGATGTAACTTGGGATGGAACAGACGATTTTGGCGATAAAATAGGAAAAGGTGTATATATTTATAAACTCACAGTTAATTCAACCATTACCAATAAAAAATCAGAAAAAATTGAAAAACTTGTTATCCTTTAATAAAATACTATATTTGTTTAATTATTTAAAATACTCAATGAAATCAAAGAATCACGATTACAAAAAAAACAATACAATAAACATAAGTAAAAAGATTTCACTAATTGTATTATTTCTAGTTACCAATCAATACATTAATGCACAAGATAGAGTTATCACAACTGGAGTTCCATTTCTTTTAGTTGCTGCCGATGCTCGTGCTGCTGGTCTTGCAGATCAAGGTGTTGCAACTTCTACAGATGCATTTTCGCAACAATGGAATCCTGCAAAATATGCATTTGCGGTAGACAAGCAAGGATTTTCTATAAGTTATACTCCATATTTAACACAACTTGTAAACGATATTTCATTAGGACAGGTTAATTATTATAACCGATTTGGAGATGAAGGAAGAAGTGCTTTTGCAGTAAGTCTTCGTTATTTTGGATTAGGAGAAATAGAGTTAAGACAAAATTTTGATGATCCAGCAAACATTGTAAAACCAAATGAGCTTGCAATAGACGGTTCCTATTCATTAAAATTAAGCGACAGATTTTCTATGGCAGTTGCTGGACGTTACATCCGTTCCAATTTAAAAATTGCCGATGTAAATACCGATGCTAAACCAGGAAGTTCATTTGCAGTTGACGTAGCAGGTTTTTTTCAATCAGAAGAAATTGCTTTCAACGAGTTTAATGGAAAATACCGTTTAGGATTTAATTTCCAAAATATGGGACCAAAAATCAGTTATGATAATAATGATCAAGTAAGTTCCAACTTTTTACCAGCCAATATGAGACTTGGTGGAGCTTTCGATTTTATTTTAGACGAATATAATAAAGTTACAGTTAGTACAGAATTAGCCAAGCTTTTAGTACCAACTCCGCAAAATCCAGATTTAAACGGCGACGGAACAATAACAGATATTGAACGTTCTCAAAATAATGAAGATTACAGAAAAATAAGTTGGGCATCAGGTATTTTTAAATCTTTCAACGATGCACCAGACGGTTTTAGCGAAGAAATAAAAGAATTTACCTATTCAGTTGGAGCAGAATATCTTTATCAAGATTCATTTGCATTTCGTTTAGGATATTTCAATGAAAGTCCGTTAAAAGGAGCAAGAAAATTTTTATCACTTGGCGCTGGCTTTAAATATAATGTTGTTAAAGTTGATGTGTCTTACTTATTCTCAGCATCTAAAGTTAAAAACCCATTAGAAAATACACTTCGTTTCTCACTAACATTCAATTTTGGCGATAAATACGACGATTATTAGCACATTTAAAATTTAAAACAACATCCAAATCTTCAATAAGATTTGGATTTTTTTTCCTCAATAACCAAATGAAAGAAATCAATATTACAACCCACATTGCAGTTTATAATAACATAAACGAATTATCATTTACTGTAAATTCATTAATGCAACAAGCAATAGAAACTCGTAAAAATGCCTACGCACCATATTCTAAATTCAGAGTTGGAGCAGCAATTTTATTAGAAAACGGAAAAATAGTTTTGGGTTCCAATCAAGAAAATGCTGCTTATCCATCAGGACTTTGTGCCGAGCGAGTTGCAATTTTTCAAGCAGGAGCAATTTATCCAAATGTTAAAATTGTAACATTAGCAATCACTGCAGCATCAGATACTAACCCAACAACAACACCAATTCCACCTTGTGGCGCTTGCCGTCAATCAATAGCTGAATACGAATTTAAACAAGAAACTCCAATAGAAATATATTTTATGGGAGAAACCGGCGCAGTTTATAAATCTAATTCTATCGGAAATTTATTGCCACTTTCGTTCGATAAAACTTCATTGTAAAATTATCAGTAGCCAATGGCTTGGGAATTGTTAAGTATGGTAATTCCTGCTGTACGTTCCAATCTTTTTTCAATTGCTTTGGGTTTTAACCCAAAGCAATTAAGAAAAGGATTTCCACTTCCATCAGGACTAAAGATTTACCATTTTAATACCAGTACAAATCAATAACAATTTCAGTTTAAAAATTAAAAACTCTTAAACAAACATTAAAAATTTCAAA
>NZ_JAYVFH010000264.1:0-9759 GCF_043773265.1 Flavobacterium sp.
TTAAGAATGTTTTTGATTAATTAATTTTTTGGTCAAATTATTGAATCTAATATACAAAAATAATGCTGCTGCAGTTAATCCTGCAAGTAATCCAATCCATACACCAACAGCTTTTAAATCAGTATATAATCCCAAATAAATTGATATCGGAAAACCAATTACCCAATAGGCAACAAAAGTAATATACATTGGGATTTTTACATCTTGCAAGCCACGCAATGCACCAAGAACTACAACTTGAATTCCATCAGATATTTGAAAAATTGCTGCAACAATTAATAATTTAGATGAAATAACAATTACTTCAGTCGTGTCTTTTATACTCGAAAGATTTTCAGAATTGACAAACAATTCGGGCAGTTTTTTATAAAAAACTATAAATAATAATGCAAAAATAATTTCGATAAAAATTGCTAATAAAAATATGGATCGTGCAACAATTTGCAATCTTCTATAATCATTAATTCCTTTTTGGTTTCCTACTCTCACCATTCCGGCAACGCTCAATCCCATGGCAAACATAAATGTCATCGATGCTAAACTCAACGCAATTTGATTTGCTGCTTGACTAGTAGTTCCTATTTTTCCGCATAGCCAAATTGCTCCTGTAAATAATGCAACTTCAAAAAACATTTGCATGGCAGATGGAAACCCAAGATTTACAATTTTCATAGTCATCGATTTTCCAATAGCTTTCAAACTAAAACCATCAAAATAGGGTTTAAATTTATTTTTAGATTTTAATATGAAATGTAAAAAAATCACCATAATAATTCTAGAAACTAATGTTCCAACTGCTGCGCCTAACATTCCCATTTTAGGAAAAATCCAAAATCCGTAAATAAAAATGAAATTTAAAATTATGTGAACAACATTACTAAGTAAGTTTGCCCACATAGCATATTTGGTTTCACTTTTTCCATCAGCAAATTGTTTATATCCTTGAAAAATAATTAATGGAATTAATGAAAAGGCAACTAAATCTAGAAAAGGTATTGCTAATAAAACCACTTCTTTTGGTTGTCCCATTAAATACATCAAAGGTTTTAATAAAAATATCAACCCAAAAAGTGAAAATCCAAGAATGGTACACAAAACCAATCCGTGATGAAAAACACTTCTTCCTTTTACTAAACTATTCTCGCCATCGGCTTCTGCAATTAATGGTGTTATTGCTGTAGAAAAACCTATTCCTAATGACATTGCAATAAAAATAAAACTATTGCCTAATGAAACTGCTGCAAGTTCTGTTGGACCAAGTTTGCCAACCATAATATTATCTACAAGTCCAACCATTGTATGACCAAGCATTCCTAATATAATAGGATAAGCAAGTTTAATGTTTTCTTTAAATTCTTTGGTGTAGGTACTAAAATTCACTTATAAATAATTTGTATGCAAAAGTAATAGATAAAATAGTTCTTAATAAAATATTTTTAAAATTTGGTAAAAATAAAATTTCATAATTGCAAAAAATACGCTGAAACCAAATTCAGAGCATTTTTTTTATATTAATATGCTGCACATTTTATACTACTTGCAATAAAACAATAAATTGAAATTGATTTTTGTAATTGATTTTTGCAATAAATTTTTTTTTACCCTTTCAATTGTTCTCTATAAACTTCAATATTGGCTTTAACTTTTGCATCCAATTCTGGTTCTGTAATATCGGTTAGTTTTTGCAATTCATCCCAAATAATCTTAGCCACAATATACCTTGCAACACCTTTATCATCAGCAGGAACAATATACCAAGGTGCATTTTCTTTGGCTGTTTTATTTATTGCTTCTTCATAATATTTCATATAATCATCCCAACGTTCTCTTTCTTTCATGTCGCCAGCAGAAAACTTCCAATTGTCTTCTGGAGTTTCTAATCTGTTTAACAATCGTTTGCGTTGCTCTTCTTTACTCATGTGAAAATAAAATTTCAACACTTTAGTTCCGTTTTGAGCAATGTGTTTTTCAAAATTATTAATTTGTTCAAATCTATTTTCCCAAAATTGTGGTGTAATATCTTCTACTTTATTAATTCCTGGTAAATTTTCAAACAATATATATTCAGGATGAACTCTTGTTACCAATACATTTTCATAATGTGTTCTATTAAAAACTGCAAACTTTCCTTTCTCTGGCAAAGCCAAATAATGTCGCCACAAGTAATCATGTTCTAACTCGGTTGAGTTTGGAGTTTTAAAACTATGAACCACAACTCCACGAGGATTAAATTCTTTAAAAACTTCTCTTATCAAACTGTCTTTTCCGCTAGTATCCATGCCTTGCAAGCAAATTAAAAAAGCATATTTATTGTGAGCATACATGGCATCTTGCTTCTTGCTCAACTTTATTTGCACTTTGTCTAGTGCAAGTTGCTCTTCATCTTTATCAGTATCAATGTCTAGTTTTGTTGGAATACTTGACAAATTTATTTTTCCAACCACTTTAAAATCATCAGTGTTAATTGAGTTCATAGTAAATATTTTATATTTGTAAAAATAATATTTTGAAGCTATTTCCAGCTATGCGTTCCAATCTTTTCCTTGCGAGGTACGAAGAAATCTTTCAATTAGATTGCTTCGTACCTCGCAAGAAAAAGGATTTCCACTTCTATCTGGGCTAAAATTATCTGCTAACTTATGGAAAAATTTCAACTTTCGGTATTTCTAAAAATAATTGGTCTTGGTTCAGCATCAGGATTAATTTATGTTGACAATTCTATTTATCTAATTTCTGACAATAGTACCTATTTATATCACTATCAACTAGATTCATTACAACTTAATAAAATAAAGTTATTCGAAAATTCAGAAGAAAATATCCCTAAAAATCTGAAATCCGATTTTGAATCTATAACGTTTAAAGATGACAGATTTTTTATAATTGGTTCTGGCTCAACAGAAAACAGAAACAAAGTAATTATTTATGAAAAAGATGGCAGTTTTACTCAAGAAAATGATTTAACGCTATCCAATAATAGAATAAAAGAAATATTAAAAATATCTGACGAAGATTTAAATATTGAAGGTGTTTTTACTCACAACAAAAAAATATATTATTTTCAAAGAGGAAACGGTGCCAATTGTAAAAACGGAATTATTATTGCTGAAGATAAATCAATAAATAAAAATCCAAAAATAGAATTTAAACCTATAAAACTTCCCAAAATTCAAAAAATAGAAACCACCTTTACTGATGCAATTTTGGTAGAAAACAAAATTTATTTTTTAGCAACTGCAGAAAATACGACTTCAACTTATAATGATGGCGAAGTTCTAGGAAGTTTAATTGGGTGTATTGATTTTGAAACTTTAAAATTAGAATCAACACACATAATTACAAACACAATTAAATTTGAAGGATTAACTTTGTATAAAAAGTCGAAAAATGAAATAGAATTTTTATTGTGTGAAGATAATGATACCGAAATTTTAGAATCGACTATTTATCATTTGAAGCTAAAAATTTAATTTTTTTTTTACATTCATCCCAACCTTTTTAATAAAAATGTACTCTATACAATAAAGACCTAATTTGTGATAAACGAAAACCTAATATTAGCATGCAAAAAAATGCAGCGAGAAGCGCAAAAGCAAGTGTATGAATACATGTCGCCAAAGCTTTATCGCACTTGCAAACGGTATTTAAAAAAAGAAGAAGAAATTGAAGAAGTTTTGGCAGATGCTTTTTATACTATTTTCACAAAAATTGAACAATTAAAAGAGATAAAAGCATTTGAAGGTTGGGCTCGAAAAATAGCCGTAAATCAATGTCTACTTCAATTAAAACGCAATGTAAATTTTAATTTATATCTAGAAGATACTAGTATTTACTTGCAACCAGAAACCTTGCCAGAAACCAATCTTGAAGAAGAAGATTTACTTAATTTATTAAATTTTATTCCCGAAGGTTGCAAAACAATTTTTAACCTATTTGTGATAGAAGGTTATGGTCACAAAGAAATAGCGAGTATGCTTACCATATCCGAAGGAACATCTAAATCACAGTTGAATGTAGCTAAAACTAAACTGAAAGAATTAGTTAACAATCATTATTATCAAAAAATAAAATAAGTCATGGACACTAACGATAAATTATTTAATCAAATCAAATCTGCTGCCCAAAATGCAGAAACCAAAGACTTTTCGTCTATGGATAAGATTTGGAATAGAGTCGAAGAAAAAATCGACAAAAAAGTACTAAAAAAAGAAACCAAACTCTGGAAAAAAATTGCGGTTGCAGCTTCTCTATTACTATTTGTTTCTGTTGCTTATCAATATTTTAAATCTAATGAAGAAATCATTCTTCCAGAAAATGAAATAGTAACATCTGATAAACTTAAAGAAAATACAAATGATAGTTTAACAATAGATAAAGAATTGGTTACTACCGAAATTCAAAATCCTTTAATAAAAAAAGATGCCAATATAATTCTAGAAAAAGCAACCACATCAAGCTATCAAGTTGCTTCTAATGATGATTTAGAAATGAATTCAGTGCCAAATGCAGTAACAATAGATTCATTATCAGTCAATGGAAATGGAAATTTTAATACCGCATCTTCCAATAAATCAGGAACATTTATGTGGAATAGAAAATTTGATGCTCGTGGAGTTGAACATAAAGATATTGTTAAATCTGAATCAGAAAATGATTTTAAGAAAGCAAAAGTTGCAAAACAATCTGCTAAAAAGCAAGAACCATTAATTGTTATAGATGGTGAAGCTACAGATAAAAAACTATCCAATCTTAGTCAAGAAGAATTAGACTCGATTGTAGTTTTGCCTGAGCCATTGTATATTATTAATGGTGTTTATTATAGCGAACAAAGCTTGTTTGGACCAAATCCAACAAGTCCATATTCGCCATTAATAAAGCAAGAAATTGAATCAACAACAATATTAAATCCAGAAAAAGCAGCAACAATTTATGGAGAAAAAGGTAAAAAAGGTGTTGTAATAATTATTACAAAAGATGGAAAACCAAAAGCTATTAAAGGAAATTAAGATTTAAAAAAACTAAAACTCAATTTTTACAGTTGTACCATTATTAACTTTACTTTCAATATTAAATTTACATCCAATTTTTTCGATTAAATTAATAACTAAATGTAAACCCATTCCTATTCCCAATTCATTTTCGGTTCCTCGAGTAGAATGATAATTAATTTCTTTAATACTTTCTATTTTATTTCTTGTCATTCCAACACCAGAATCTTTTATAATCAATTGATTATCGGTATTGTAAATAGAAATTGAACCTCCAATTGGTGTGAATTTAATTGCATTAGAAAATAAATTTCTAATGATAATTGTCATAATTTCTATATCTTTTGGAGCAGTAATTAAATCTTCTAAATCAATGCTAACTTTAATCTTTTTATTCTCGTAATTGGTTTTGTATATTGAAACAATGTTTCTTACGAGTAAATTATAATCAATAGAAACATTATTTATTTGAATGGTATTAAAATTTAGTTTTGCCCAATTTAAAGTTGTTTCCAACAATTCTAAAACTTGAACCGATTCTTTATTAATCATTTCAACCATTGAAGAAAAATCTTTTTTAGCGATTTTATAGTTGCCTGCAACAGAAGATATTAACGCCAAGTTTACTATTGGAGATTTTAAATCATGACTAAGAATGGTTAACATTCTATCATTATTATTGTTTATTTTTTTTAATTCTTCTTGCATTAAAACTTCATTATTGATGTCTACAAATGCAAAAACATATAAATTTTCTATAAAAAAAGCTTTTATTTCATACCATTTTTCAATTTTAGTTTTAGAAGTTATTTTGGCTTTAATTTTTACAAGATTTTCTCCTTTTATTTTAGCAATTTGATATTCTTTTTGCCAATTTAGTCTAACTTGATTTCTATAATCTTCGTTAGGATAAACTTTTAAAAACCATTCGTTTACATCTTTAATTTCTGAAACTGTGAAGCCAAATTCTGATACTAAATTATCATTAAAATAGACATTTTCAAATTGAGAATTGGCATTAATTTCGGCTAAAATAAATGGATAAGGCAAGAGATTTGCCCAGCTAATAAGTGATTCTTTAGATTTGAAAAAATCTTTTTGCAGGATTTCCATACAATAAAGATAGACTATTTTTCTATTTCTCTCAAATTCTCCATTTTTTTATGAGCAAGAAATCCTTTGATGTCTTCAAAATGTTCTTTTTATTTAAAATTAAATCTTAAACTTGCTAAAATCTGTGAAGGTCTAATTAAAAATGTGTTTGAAATAGTACTGAAATCATTTAATAGTAACTCATTATAATTTTTAGTATTTAAAATATTTGTCCATTTTAGCTCTAAATCAATTTTGCTCTTTTTAAATGTATATTGATAACTTAAATCTAAAAATTGATTTTTAAATTTTTGATTTCCATATTCATACGAATAATCCTCTTTAAAAATACCAAAATGTTGTTTGTCAGATAAATAAATTAAAATCTTTAAATCACTTGTTAAAGCATTAATATTTACATTATTTCTTTTACTAATTGAATAATTTATATTATAATCAAAAGTTAGCCAAGAAAAATAATTTGCATTTAATTTAAGCGACATAGCATTTTGAATTGAATTTATGTTTTGATTACTGTCATTAATTAGAATATTATTTAATAGATTGCTTATGCAATAACCAAAAGTAATTTTTGATTTTAATTTTGGGATATATTTTCCAATTTCAAAACCTACCCTTTTATTTTCTGAAACATTATCTGTCATAACTTGATTGATTATTGTTTGACCATTTTCAGATATATTTTGAGTAATTGTATTATTAGATTTGTTATTACTTATTTCATAATTAAAATTTATAAATAAATTTTGAAGAATTAATTTATATTCTAAATTACCGCCTATTTTTTTTATTAGTACTTTTTGAATATCTGAATTTTGTTGTGTTAAAATTAAAGCAGAATAAATATAAGATGAATAAGAATTATCTATTGTTCCAAAATTAATACTTTTTGAACCATAAAATGTTTTAGATAATTCCGTTGATATTTTATACTTAATTGTAAAATTAGGTTCGAAAGTTAGTTTGTTTAATGATTTACTAAAATCATTTTTTAACTCTATAGCTTTTAAACTATAAAAATTAAATGGGGAATTTACATTTACATTCCAAGAATCATCAATAAAATTTACTGCAAAACTTAATTTTGGAAGAGATTTGTTCCAAATCAAATTATTCTCAAAATTAGAACCTAAATTTATGGTATTATCAGAAGTATCTTTGCCTATTGCTAAAGAATTTAATTTAATTTTTTCTATTTGAAATCCAAAAGAAGGTATAATAGATACCTTTTTAATTGATAAAATAAAAGATGCTTCGGTAGTTAAATTAAAAGTATTTATAACAATATTTTGCTTAATTTTTTCTGCATCAATTGATGGAAATTGCTCTAGGGTTATATTACTATATGGAGAAACCTCGTAAAATTGTTTGTCATAAATATAATTTAAAGTTGATTTAAAATTAATTATTTTCTTTCCTAATAAAGAAATAGCACTTAAAGAGTTTTGAAAAGAATAACTAGGTGAATATACATTCTGATTTATTATTGAGGAATCACTATTAATATTTCCGTAAACACTATTCCAATTTGACTGATATTTAATAGTGTTTTTTAAAAAACTTTTATCTGTATTTTTCGTAAGAATAATTTTTGATTTAATTTGATTATTTTCTAATTCTGTTAAGTTTCTTCTACTAAAGCTTATTGTATTGATAAAAATACCGTTAGTGTCAAATAAATCAATTTTTGAAAACTGAGTTCCATTTCTTTCAATAACATTATTATAAAAACTAAAATCTGCTTTTAGCTCCCAATTTTTAGAAATAGTAGTTAAACCATTCGTTGAAAAAAGTTGCGTTTTATTAAATAAATAACGATTGCTTTCAATTTTAGGTAGTTCAGATTGAGCTACATTTAACCAATAACCAGTTAAATTATCAAATGTTAAACCTTCAAATCCTTCATCAAATGAAAAAGATTGCAATTCACTAATTACATCTTCCCCAATATTGTTGGATTTATAATTAAATAGGTATTGATACTTTTTAGTAAATAACATTGGTGTTATCTTTGCATTCCATAAAAAAGGATAAAAACCTGAACCAACAGAAGCACTTCCTGTAAGTGTTATGGTTTTTTTTAGTTTTATATTTATAGCAGCTCTATTACTTGGCACACTGTTTTTTAATACTTTAATAGGTTGATGATCCTCTAATACTTGCACTTTTGTAACTGCACCTTTTGGCAAACCATTTGTTAAAGTGCCATAACTGCCTGACATTAGGTCTTTACCTTCAACATAAAACTTATTAATATCTCTGCCTTGATACTTTATTCTTCCATTTTCATCAACAGAAATACCTGGTATTTTTTTTAATACATCTGATAATGTAGTATCATCTTTTCCTTCAAATGAACTAATATTGTAAGTAAGTGTATCACCTTTTTGTTGAATAGCTTTTATATCTACTTTTACTTCTTCAAGTGAGGTAATTGTTTCTACTAAAGTAAAGTTTAAAACTTGTGAGTTATTAGTAATTTCTTGCTTTATTTTTTGATAATCAATACAAGAAATAATCATACGAAAATTCAAAGAATCGTCATCAATTGATAAGTGATATTCTCCTTTTTCATTTGATATTGCAAAAGATACAATACTATTATCTTTTACATCTTCAATTGTAATACTAACATTTTCTATTAATTCACCTTTTGAATTTTTAATTTTTCCTTTTATGCTATTCTGTGAATATGAAACAAAGGATAAAAATAAAATAAAAAATGTTATCTTCATTATTCAGTTAATTCTATAGAATTATAGTTTTTTTCTTTTTCTATTTTCATTTTTAATATTTTTTTTGGCATATCTGGTTCATCTTTAATAAAACTTTCAAAAGGATGAACTGCGTCATCATGCCTTGATTTTGTATATTGTTCCTTTGTAACTTTCTTTGCTTTTGGATAATTATGTAAAATTACATTATTTTTCTTTCTATTTCTAAACCTATATAATGTAAAATTATAGTCATTTTTTTCGTCTGAAACTTCAAAAATAAGACCAGGTAAACCATGGAACTTATATGGTCCAAAAGGCATTGGATGATTTGGAGAAAAATAAGCTGTCCATTTTCTTCCCCATTTAGTTGTGGTGGCTTTTATACAATCAAAACCTTTAATTTTTTTAATTTCTTTCGTTATTTTCCAATCAAAATTTACAGTTTCAATATATCGCAGTTCACCTGAATAAGGTAGTTCATTTGCAAAATTAATTTCATTTCCTTTCTTGTAAACTGTATATGGAAAATTTGTATAGTACATCATATTAATGTTTAAATCATCTTGAGTGTCATTGTATTTAATCTTGCCGCTATCAATCAAAGAGTCTTTAACATATATAGTGGAATTTTTAAAATAACTTTCTTTATTATTGAATAACAATACAAAAGTATTAATATCTGCTTTTTCTAAATTCTTGTATTCTTTAAATTTTAATTCATAATTAGCATGAAACAATATGTTCATATTTTGTTGAGAATACATTATAGAAGAAAAAAATAATAAACTAAAAAAAATATTTTTCATATTTTGTAAAATTATAACATTTTAGGTCTTGAAAAAACAAGACCTAAAATATTATTTATTGTTAAGGATTATATGTAATAGTAATCGCTCCAGCACCAGGACACAAATAACTATTTAAAGATGTAAGTTCTGCTG
>NZ_JAYVFH010000265.1:0-3701 GCF_043773265.1 Flavobacterium sp.
GCCAATTTGTTGTGGTGTAGGTACTCCTAAAGTTTGTTGTCCATTGTAACCTAATGTGCCCAAACCTAGTTGTCCTGCACTGTTATCACCCCAAGACCATAAAGTGCCATTAGTTTTTAAAGCAATACAGCTATAAGTATTAGATTTTATTTTTGCCCAATCAGTATCGGTACCCATTTGCAAAATACTCATGTTGTTGTTGTAAGTGCCATTACCTAATTGCCCATAATCGTTTCTGCCCCAAGACCATAGTGTACCATTGGCTTTTATAGCATAAGAACTAGCTGTACCATTGCCAACTTCAACCCAATCGGTATCGGTACCAACTTGGTATGGCGATAATTGATTTACCGTATTTCCGTTGCCAATTTGTCCATAATTATTATAACCCCAAGTCCATAACGTGCCATTGGTTTTAATCGCTAAAGAATGAGCGCCACGAACAATTTTACTCCAATCGGTGTCACTATTCATTGGTTTAAAAACTAATGGCAACGTTTGCAAATTGGTGCCGTCACCTTGCTGCCCATAATCGTTTCTTCCTGCGGTGTACATCGAACCATCGCTTCTAATAATTGCAGTACTAAAACCACCTGCGCTAAAAGATGTTATGCATTGTGAGAAAGAATTAAAAAAAGAGAATGTTATTATTGAAAATAGTAGTTTTTTCATAGTGCATTATTTAAAGCACTAATTTACAATAAATTGCGTAACAAAAAAATAAATTACAATTTATTTTTAATAGTATATAATGTGTTAAATTTATTATTGGTTTTCTTTAAAAAGCTCCATTTAATACTATAAAAAAGAAAACTGTTGGCTACTATTAGTTTTTATTGATAATTTTTTTCAGCTTGAGTCATTTTTATCAAGAATCTTATAGAGAACAAGAAAAATTTTATTAGTAAACGGTTCTCGATACATTTTTTGTTCCGTTTTACTGCACAAAAAACACTCGAACTGACGTAAAGTAATGATTTTATCCAAAGCAATAAGAATAAAAGACTTTAAATTATTCTTCTTTTAAATTATTAAACAACACTTTCCATTGCATCATCACTGTCTCTTTTTCAAATTTTATGGAGTTCTTCTTGGCGTTGGTTCCCATTTCTTTACGTATGTCAAAATTGCGAATCAAAAACACAATTTTTTCTGATAATTGTTGAATGTTTTGGTCTTGTACTAAAAAACCATCTTCGTTATTGGTAATTATGTTTCTTGGTCCTGTTGGGCAATCAAAAGATACAATTGGTAATCCTATAGATAATGATTCTAATAAAACCATAGGAAAACATTCGTTTAACGACGACATTACATACATTGACGATGCTAACATTGCGTCTTGTAAATTTGAAATTGCTGGTCTAATAGTAATACTTTTACTAATTTTTCTTTGGTTTATTAGTTCTTCCAAAGTGAATAGATATTCTATTTCTCCATCGCCATAAATATGCAATTGCCACTCTTTATTTTCTTTTACTACTGCTTTCCATGCTTTTATTAAACTTTCAAATCCTTTTACTGGTGCAATTCTTCCTGCAGCAATTGCAATTTTATTATTTAATAAAGCAGTTTTATCTGATAATTGAATTGGATTGGGAATTACAACAATATTGTTAGATTTATAAAATTGCTTTTCATCATTATTCAGTAAAATTAGTTTGTCAAATTTAGATTCGATGTAATCATTGATGACAAATTTTATTTTTTGAAAAAAACTAGCATTTTTGCGTTGGTTATTTAAATTGTATGCTGTAGAATGGTATTCTTTTAGTTTCTTAATTTTAGTTTTAACAAATGGTGTCCAATAAAAATCGAAGGATTGGTTGCACACAATAAGTACATCTGGATGTATTGAATTGATTGCTTTTTTCCATTGCGAAAAATGATAAGGAATTTTTTTTATGTTATCAAAATGAAAATAACTTTTATCTCTATCATAATTTACTTCCAAATCAAGAATTTGAATTTTATCATTCAATTTATAACAAGCTTTATAATGGTATTGTTCTGTGGTAATTATAGAAACTTCATATCCAAATTGCTCTACAAAATAATTGGCTTTTTCTGCCATAACTTTTTCGAGTCCGCCATGGTTATATATTTGATCTGTCGAAAAAACAATTTTCATTTTATTAAACTTTTAAATAGTTCATCCCATTGTTGCAAAATTACTTCTGGCAAAAATCTTTTTACATTTTCTTTTGCATTTTTTCCCATCATATCTCGCAGTTCTTTATTTTCTATTAATAAAATTAATTTGTTGGCAAACGCTTTGTAATCATCATTATTAACTAGAAAACCATCTATTTTATCTTCAATAATATCACTTGGTCCATAAGGACAATTGAATGAAACACAAGGAACTCCACAAGCCATTGCTTCAATCAAAACCATTCCGAAACCTTCATATCTTGATGACATTGCATAGATTGAACTTTCTAAATATTTTTGCTCAATGTTGGCAATTGGTTCAAAAAAAAGAATATTATTTTTTATTTCAAGTTGGGTTGCTAATTCATCTAGTTTTTGATTTGCATCAAATTTTCCATAGATTTCTAATTGCCAATCTGGATGTTTCTCAATAACAATTTTCCAACTTTGCAACAATCTATCATATCCTTTTTGATGCGATTGTTTTCCTACTGCAATAACTTTTTTGTTTTGTAAACTAGAATTTTCGTTGGGATAAAAAGAAAGTGGATTAGAAATTACAACCACATTTTTACTTTTCCATTCTTTTCGATTTTCCTCTGTTAAAACAACGAATTTTTTGAATTTCGGAGCTAAAAAATTCATCAAACCAAATTGAATATTGGCTTTTAATTTATCTATTATTCCAGAATTTTGAGCAAAAACAATATTTTTAGAAACATGTCTTTCATAAATTAGTGGTATTTTTTTAGATAAAAACAAAGGCAAGAAAAATGCTTTTAAACCATCGTCGCAAACCAAAATTATGTTTGGATTTAATTGTTTTACAATTGATTTAATTCCAGACAAATAACTTTTTACATAGTGTATTGGGTTTCCAGAAACTTGTATATTATGATGTATAATTTTATCGCTAAACTCATAAAACAAATTAGTATTTCCGTTATTTAAAGTAAGAATATGAACTTCATAATTTAACTTATCGGCAAGATAACTGGCTTTTACAGATAAAACTCGCTCTAAACCAGCAGCACCATTTATTCCGTTTGTTATGTAAAGTAGTTTTTTCAAAAAAATTATTTATACAATGTTCTTAAAGCAAATCCTTGTGTAAAAGGCAAAACATCAAATTCTTGCGAGTGAACACCAATGGCTTTGGTATCGCCTTGCGAAAAATCTATTGCTCCATCTCTGCGAGTTACTGTCATTAAATAATGAATTGCTTTTTCTTTTGCAATAGTACAACTTTCTGAAATAGCATTAATTTGTGCTGCATTTACTAAAAACCATGCTAATGTTGCTGTTGTTGATGAATCCATTCTTGAAGTATTGTCTAGAACTATCCAAGACCAACTGCCGTTTTGGTTTTGAAATTGCAGTGCCATTTTAGCAAATGAAACTACACTTTGCTCTAAGATTTTTTTATTTTGATTTTCGTTTGGTAAGGTCAACCACGAATCTATAAGTCCAATGGCATACCAACCCAAACCTCTTCCCCAACCAAATAATCCAACTGGAAGTTTAGTTTCGATATTATAAGTATGACA
>NZ_JAYVFH010000266.1:0-16629 GCF_043773265.1 Flavobacterium sp.
TGATAAGTTTTACGATATATATAAACCAAATAAGCCAACATCAAGATTTTAGTTAGTATGAGTTCAAATTTATATTTTAAAATATTTACAAATTGTATCGTTGTTAAAGGAGTTAATAGAAGTATTGTAGTTGATTTGCAAAGACAAAGTTTTACAACTATTCCAGATACAATGCATGAAGTTATAGAATTGTTTAATGCTAAAAAAAGTATTAATGAAATTTATAATTTGTATGAAGAAAATGAAAAAGAAGTTATTGATGAATATTTAGACTTTTTACTTGAAAATGAATTCGGTTTTTACACAGATTCAGATGAATTTGATAGATTTATTGACATGGATAAAAAGTTTGAACTTGCTTCACCAATATCCAATTCAATAATTGAAGTTTCAAATTTAACTTTATCAAATCTTGATAACATAATAGTAAGTCTAGGGAAATTATACTGTGTAAATCTTCAATTTGTATGTTATAATGAAATTGAACTTGATAACTTAAAAAAAATATTAGAAGCATCAAGAAATAGTGATTTTAGATCAATTGAATTAGTTTTAAAGTATTCTAATGTTGTTTTTGATTTTATATCTCAAATAGACAAATACAATTTTAGAATTACAGAACTAACATTTCATTCTTCATCAGGAAAAGATAAAGAAGTAATTGACCATACATTTGCAATAAATTTTCTTGATTATGAAATAAAAAACTTTGCTAATTGTGGCGTAGTTGACAATAAATATTTTGGTATAAATAAAGATAAAGTTCTAGAATCATTAAACCACAATTCCTGCCTTCACAAAAAACTTTCAATTGACAAAGACGGCAACATAAAAAACTGCCCATCTATGCCACAAAGTTTTGGCAACATAAAAGATACCACACTTGAAGAAGCACTAAATCATCCAGATTTTAAAAAATATTGGAATGTAAACAAAGACATGATAGCAGTATGCAAAGATTGCGAGTTTCGTCACATTTGTACCGATTGTCGTGCTTATACTGAACGAACCCATTTTGAAGAAGATATAGATTTATCAAAACCATTAAAATGTGGTTACAATCCTTATACTAACGAATGGGCAGAATGGAGCACAAATCCTTTAAAACAAAAAGCAATTGAATTTTATGGTATGCAAGATTTAGTAAAAAAAGATGCCTAAAAAATTTCCACATTACAATCAACCAGATTCAAAAGACTGCGGACCAACATGCCTAAAAATCATAGCCAAGCATTATAGCAAAACGCTAAACATCCAAACCTTACGTAATTATAGCGAAACCACTCGTGAAGGCAGTAATTTGTTAAACGTTTCTGATGCTGCCTAGAAAATTGGTTTTAGGTCGCTTGGCGTAAAATTAAGTTTGCAAAAATTGCACGAAGCACCATTACCATGTATTTTGCATTGGAATAGTCAACATTATGTGGTTTTGTATTAAGTAGGAAGTAGGAAGTTTTTAAAATCACTTTCTCAACTGCTCTTTTAACTGTTGGTTTTCTTCTTCGAGTTTTAAAATGTATTTTTTCATAGTTTCAAATACAAACTCTGATTGGGTATTAAAAATGTGATTGTTTCCAAAATTACCATGAGCATAATCACCATTTATTACATAAACACCATCTTCTGGTTCGTATATTTCATCTAAAGTAGTTTCAAGAATTTTTGCCATTTTATCCCATTCTTGTTTCGATATTTTGGTAACACCATTTTCTCTGCGATTATAATTCGAAGTTTCCATACCAAGTTTATAGGCAAACTCTTCTTGAGTAAACTTTTTTTCTCTAAAATCTTTAAGTCTTTGCTTTATCATTTTATTACTATTTGCACCAAAAATAACAATAATGCTCTAATTAGCATAATTTTTGCTTGAAATTGCATTTTTTATTTAAAAATAAACTTACAAATTTACATTAAGAAAATTATTCTTACATTCGTATATATAAAGTCTAGTGCACAAGAATTAGTATGCTTAATGTTTGAATAATTTTAAAATATTTATTAATCATTAATTTTATTAATTATGAAACTAGAAAGTTTAAAATTAGACAAGTTTAAAAACGATGCTTTAGAAAAAAAGCAGATGTTTTCTTTAAAAGGAGGAGTAGCTGATGCTGGTACAGTTACGCCTGCAGGACGCGGATCAGGTGTACATCCAACACTAGGTTATTATGAAGCGGATTATGGTTATGATTCAATAAGAGAAGGAGGAGTCGTTACTTATCATAATAGAACTAATTATACATATTATGGCATTAAACCAACCATAGCATAAAACAACAAAATAAAAAAAGATAAAAATTATCAAAAATTAGATATATTTTATATACAAGTCTAAATTATATTTGATTTAGACTTGTTTATAAGTTTATTTATTTAATAGAAAAAAATGAAATTTAAAATAATAATAAATACTATTGTAATAGTTAATCTTTTTATTGCAAATACATTTTTTGGACAAGACATTAAAATTTACAAACAAAAAGATTTTGTTAACAATAAAGTATTTGACAGTACTTATCATCTTTTGTGGTATAAAAGCAGGCCTTTTCCATCAATAAAAGACACTGTAGCTTATTTTATTGATGATAGAAATTATAAAGGAATTATAAATTATGGTGTAGAATTTAAAAGTAAAGACTTTAAAAACTTTACTTTTTCAGAGAATGTTTCAATGTACTTTTTAAATGTAGATTTTACTAAATCTAAATATAATATAATAGATAGTACTTTAGAAATAGAAGGTTATGTTAGTGGTGGATGGGGAGATGAAGAAAAAAATGGATGGAATAAAAACGAAAGTAATATTGAAATTTTTATAGGTGAAAAAATAGACACTAAAAGTCCTTGTTATTTTGATTTTTATGAAAAAAATAAAAACGTTGAAACAAGATTAAATAATAAAATTATTACCAACTTTGCCATATTAGATACTTTTCCTTCCTTCTATTTTAAAAATTACACTCATTATAAAACTACTTCAAAAGGTTTGCGTCCTTTTAAATTATTAGCAAAAGTTAATAAAAATTCAATTTTAGTATTTGGTTCATTTGCTTGTTACTCAGAAATTTATGACATTGGAGCTATGATTTTTTCTCCTAAAAAAAATAAAACTAAACAGAGAGTAAACAAAAGGGAAAAAGTTTTTAAGCCAATAATTATTAATAACAAATTAGTATCCAATATAGAAAAAGAAAAGAATTTAATACAAGCTATTAATTATTATACCTATTCTGAAAAAGCAGAAAACTTTATTTTACAAAAGCAGTATTCAAAAGCAAAAGAACAATACAATCTACTTAATTATAATTACCCTACTATATTTACGAGAGATATTCATAATGCTATTCGCTGTGCCATTTTATCTAGGGATTTAAAAACTGCTTTTTTCTGGGGTGAAAGATTAGCCGATAAAGGAGTGGGAATTCCCTATTTTAATGCTAAAATCTTTAAGGTTTTAAAAAAGAGTAATTATTGGACAGTTTTTAATATAAAATACGATTCACTGTTTAATGCAAATCAGAATAAATTAAACCTTAATTTGAAGTCAGATATAGAACAATTACTTAAAGAAGATCAAAATGATTATGGACTTGCAACAAGAAAAGAACCAAGAGCACTTTATGAAACTACAGAGAGAGTTACAGAAATGTTGATTGAATTACTAAGAAAAAAGGGTTATCCTTCAGAAGAAAAAATTGGCGCTTACACTAAAAATGATACTATCCTAGTTAACTCACCTAATTTTTATGTTTTAATTAGACATGCCATACAGCAAAAGCCAAAAAACTTAACTAAACTTAATGAATTACTCAATAAAAGTATTGATGATCTTGAGTATGATAGTAAAAGAAGTCCTAATAATATAATGGATTATAATTCTTGTTTTCATATTTATAAAGGCAATTTGTATAACGAAAAATCTTGTGGGAGTAATGATTTAATGATTAAGAAAATATTTTTTAAATTTAATAATCCGCATAATTTCATTATAGATAATGGTAATTTTGTGATATCTGAATACAACAAACAAAATCCAAAAGAATTTGATTTGTTTTACGAACAAAACTTCAATTTTATTATGAAACTTACAGATGACTGGGAGTTTTATGAAAAATAAATTTATAAGATGGTATTAATTTATAGTAAAGATGTTGATGATTTTGTAAATCAGGTTATTGATTGTTTAGATGATGATTTTATAAGAATTGGGGAATCTGATAAAATCATTATTGAAGAAATGGATTTTTGTAATGAATATAATTCATATATCATTAAAAATGAATATATGGAAAGTATGAACCTTGAGAAAATTAAAAGTGTTTGGTTCAATGGAGGATGCATTATTTCGGGGGATGATGATTATGAGAATAAATGTTATGAAATACTCAACGATGCTTTTATTTTGCAAAAGTCAATAAAGAAGATAGGAAAACGAATATCAGATTTTGAAACCAATCGACTCGATGTAATGATTGAAGCTAAAAGTCAAGGTCTCAAAATACCACATACTTTGATAACAAGTAGTAAATCACAACTAAAAATTTTTTATGATAAATATGAAAGTAAAAATGGAATTATATCTAAAAGAATTTTAGATAGTTATTTATATCAAGATGATGAGTTTTTATATAATTTTAATCTCACATTTCAGATAACATTAGAGATTCTTACTAAAATTCCAGATGAGTTTACTATTTCATTCTTTCAAGAAAAAATTATTGCTGATTTTGAAATTAGAGTTATTTATATTGATGGCCTTTTTTATTCTGTTTCCATGCACATTTTTGATCAAGTAATTGATTATAGAACAGAATTAAGAAACCCTAAAAATTTGAGAATGGTTCCTTTTAAATTACCATTATTAATCGAAGGAAAACTAGATAAAGTTTTTAAATTTTTTAATTTAAATTATGGTTCAGCTGATTTAATGTATAGTAATGGGGAATACTACTTTCTGGAAATAAACCCTACTGGACAAATTAGTTTTGTAAATAACGCGTGTAACTTTCATATAGAAAATGTATTGGCAAAAAAATTAAAAAATGAATATTAAAAAACCTGTTAATGTATTTAATGGGCTCAAGTCTACTATTCTTAGCCAAAATATTGAAAAACCTAAGAGTAATCTTGTAGCTATAAATGTTTATCAAAATTCAAGGAATATAACTAAGACAATTGTAAAACCAATTTCAAAAATAATATAATTTGATACATTCTAACTTCATTCTTTTTGCTGACTGTATTCCTGTTAAAGGATTTAATAGAAGTATTATTTGTGATATTCGAAACAATAAATATTATTTTATTCCCAATGGTTTATATGAGATATTAGAAGATTATAATGGAAAAACGATTGAAATAATAAAAAATAATTTTGGTCACGATTACGATGAAATAATTAATGAATATTTTGATTTTTTAATTGATAATAAAATTATTTTTTATAATTCAAATCCTGAATTGTTTCCAAAAATAGGTGTTGAATGGTCTTCTCCATCGTTAATAACTAACATTATTATCGATTTTAATGAAATTCTTCATGATTTTAAAAGTCTTATGACTCAATTCGAAATACTAAAATGTTCTCATGTTCAATTGCGTTTTTTTAAAAAAATTAGTGTTGAATATATTTCCATTATTCTACAATTATTAAAGAAAGAAAAATCTAGGGTTGTATCGATCGACTTCATAATACCTTTTTATAATTCCTCTATATTTGAAGAATTAAAAACACTTATATCAGATAATAGCAGAGTAAATACAATAATAATTTATAACTCACCTTATGATAAAAGCTATACATCTGTAAGTGGTGAAATGGGGAATGTTATGCAAGTAAAAAAAAATATTCTTAATGAGAAAAATTGTGGTATTGTGAATGAGAACTATTTTAATACAAACATTAAGTTATATACAGAATCCCACCACCACAATACTTGCCTCAACCGTAAAATATCCATAGACAAAAACGGCAACATAAAAAATTGTCCATCAATGCCACAAAGTTTTGGCAACATAAAAGATACCACTTTAGAAGAAGCACTAAAACATCCAGACTTTAAAAAATATTGGAATGTAAACAAAGACATGATAGCAGTATGCAAAGATTGCGAGTTTCGTCATATTTGCACTGATTGTCGTGCTTATACTGAACGAACCCATTTTGAAGAAGATATAGATTTATCAAAACCATTAAAATGTGGTTACAGTCCATACACCAACCAATGGGCAGAATGGAGTACCAATCCATTAAAAAATAAAGCAATTGAGTTTTATGGTATGCAAGATTTAGTAAAAAAAAATGCCTAAAAAATTTCCACATTACAATCAACCAGATTCAAAAGACTGCGGACCAACATGCCTAAAAATCATAGCCAAGCATTATGGCAAAACGCTTAACATCCAAACTTTAAGGACATACAGCGAAACCACTCGTGAAGGCAGTAATTTGCTTAATGTTTCTGATGCTGCCGAGAAAATTGGTTTTAGGTCGCTTGGTGTAAAATTAAGTTTACAAAAATTGCACGAAGCACCATTACCATGTATTTTGCATTGGAATAGTCAACATTATGTGGTTCTCTACAAAATAAGAAAAAACAACTATTACATTTCCGATCCAGCCATTGGATTAATAGAGTACAACCAAAAAGAATTCCTCAAATTTTGGATAGGTAACAATGCCAACGAAGATACCGAAGAAGGAATTGCTTTGCTAATTGAACCAACACCAATCTTTCGAAAAGCTCAAGGTGACAATGGTGATAAAGAAGAAAAATCGTTTGGGTTTTCGTTGCTTTTTAATTATATTTTACCCTATAAATCGTTTGTTTTTCAGTTAATAATTGGTTTATTGGCTGGAAGTTTATTGCAGCTTATCGTTCCTTTTTTAACACAAAGTGTGGTTGATGTTGGTATTCAAAACCAAAATATCCATTTTGTTTACATGGTTTTAATTGCTCAATTATTTTTATTTTTTGGTCGAACTGCACTAGAAGTCATTAGAAGTTGGATATTGTTGCATTTGTCATCACGAATAAACATTTCGTTAATTTCTGATTTTTTTATAAAATTAATGAACCTTCCAATTTCATTTTTTGATGTACGCATGACTGGCGATATCATGCAGCGAATAAACGACCATCATCGCATTGAACGAATATTAACTACTTCTTCATTGAGTGTTTTATTTTCAGTTATAAATATGTTTATTATGGGTGGCGTTTTGGCATACTATAATATGAAAATATTTATGGTTTTCTTTATTGGTAGTTTTCTTTATTTCTTGTGGGTAACCTTGTTTTTAAAACGACGAGAAAAACTAGATTACAAGCGTTTTGCCGAAGTTTCGCAAGAGCAAAGTAAAGTTATTGAACTCATAAATGGCATGCAAGAAATTAAATTGCACAATGCCGAAAAACAAAAACGTTGGGGTTGGGAATATATTCAAGCAAGATTATTTAAGGTTTCAATGAAAGCATTAATTTTAGAACAAACCCAAAGTATAGGTTCTAATTTTATTAATGAATTAAAAAATATTATTATCGTTTTCTTATCGGCTAAATTGGTTATTGATGGTCAAATTACACTTGGAATGATGATGGCAATTAGTAGTATTGTTGGTAGTTTAAACGGACCAATTATGCAACTAATTGGTTTTATTCGAGAAGCACAAGATGCCAAAATATCGTTGGCGCGACTCAGTGAAATTCATGATAAAGAAGACGAAACCCAAAACGATGATGAAAAAGTGCACGACATTCCAGAAGATGCCGATATTATTATTAAAGATTTATCATTTAGATATATTGGATCTGATGTTGCGGTTTTAGATAATTTAAGCTTAACAATTCCTGCCAATAAAATCACCGCAATTGTAGGCACAAGCGGAAGCGGAAAAACAACTTTAATGAAATTATTATTAAAGTTTTACGAACCAAATTCGGGTGAAATAAATGTTGGCAAAACTTCATTAAGTTCAATTGCTCAAAAAACCTGGCGTTACCATGTTGGAACAGTCATGCAAGAAGGTTATATTTTTAATGATACAATTGCCAACAATATTGCTATTGGAGTAGATGTAATTAATAAAGAAAAATTAATTTATGCATCAAATGTTGCCAATATTAAATCGTTTATTGAAGATTATCCACTTCGATATAATACCAAAATTGGAATGGAAGGAGTTGGCATGAGCACTGGACAAAAACAACGATTGTTAATTGCAAGAGCAGTTTATAAAGATCCTGAAATGTTATTTTTTGATGAAGCAACATCAGCACTTGATGCCAATAATGAAAAAGAAATAATGCAAAAACTAGATTTATTTTTTAAAAATAAAACCGTTGTGGTTATTGCACATCGATTGAGTACTGTTATGAACGCTAACCAAATTGTAGTTCTCGAAAAAGGAAAAATTGTTGAAGTTGGCAATCATCAAGAACTAATAAAATTAAAAGGAAATTATTATGAATTGGTGAAGAATCAATTGCAATTATGGACATAAGATTTTTGATTACCGATTTTTGATTATAGAAGTTAACTAGAAATATTAAAAAAATGCCACAACAAGAACAAAATAATTCCCAACTTCCATCTTCTAGCTTCCATCTTCGAAGCGAAGAAGTGCAAGAAATACTAACACGAGTGCCGCATTGGATGATTCGTTGGGGAAATATTGTTATTTTATTATTAGTGGTTTTAATGCTTGGTGTATCTTGGATTATAAAATATCCAGATATAATATCCACACAAATAGTAATTACAACAGAAATTCCGCCTGAAAAGTTGATTGCAAAAATGTCTGGAAAAATAGAAGTCATTTTAGTTAAAGACAGAACCATTGTTACTAAAAACACTCCATTAGCGGTAATCGAAAATTCGGCAAATTACAATGATGTTTTTTTGTTAAAAAGCATTGTTGATACTATTAGTTTTGATAAAAGTGTTTTTCCGTTTAAAAAATTAAAATCGCTTCAACTTGGCGATGTTGAAAGTTCGTATGCTTTATTTCAAAAAGAATACATTGCAGATCAACTCAATACCCAATTGCAACCTTATAAAGTTGAAGGAACAGCGCAAAGTTTTGAAGCCATTCAACTTAGAGAACGATTGGGTTTGTTACAATCTCAAAAAAGTATTAATCAAAGCGAAATTGAAATTCAAAAAAATGATTTACAACGTTATGAAACATTATATAAAAAAGGAATTATTGCTACCCAAGAAATAGAAAAACAGCGTTTAATTTTTTTACAATCTCAAAAAAATTTTAAAAGTATATTGAGTACGATTTCACAATTAAAATCATCATTAAACGATTTGAATAGAAATAGTAAAACTACACAAATCAATGAAAATAAAGAAAATGTAAATTTAGAAAGAAACGTTATTCAAGCATTTTATCAATTGAAGAAAGCTATAAAAGAATGGGAATTAAATTATGTTTTTCGTTCATCAATTGATGGTAAAGTAACTTTTTTACAACTTTGGGCCGAAAATCAAACTGTAAATTCTGGTGATAATGTTTTTACAATACTTCCAACAAACAAGAGTAATTATATTGGTAAAGTAAAAGCTGTTGCAAAAAATTCGGGTAAAATTAAAATAGGACAAGAAGTAAAGATACGTTTAGCCAATTATCCAGATGCAGAATTTGGATTGTTAAACGGAAAAGTAAAAGCCATTTCATTAACACCAGATAAAGAAGGAAATTTATTAATTGATATTTCTTTACCCAATGGATTAGAAACATCCTACAAGAAAAAAATTGTTTTTCAGCAAGAAATGTCTGGTATTGCTGATATTGTTACCCAAGATTTACGATTAATAGAAAGAGTATTGTATCAATTTAGAACTGTTTTTCAACGATGATTTGTAGATTTAATAACACTAACCTCATTAATCAACCGAATAGGTTTGTTATAAACAAGCTTCATAAACATCACTTCTACAAATGAAGTATATTTTTTATCGCCACATTCATACCACCAATAGGAATTATACAAAATATTGTTTTTCTCCATTTTATTAAACCATATTTTTTCGTTGTTAACTAGAATTTCTTTCGATTCAATTATTTTATAACCATTTCCAGTCCAGCAAATTAATGGTTTGTGTGATGGTGTTTTTATGTAAACTAGTTTGTCATTGGTTTCAATTTTATAAACTTCTTTGTTTACCCAAATACCTTTAGATTTATTGTAATTTTTATTGAGATTGGTTAATAAATCATAATTCTGTTCGTTTTTCATTTCTAAACTTGTTGCTAAAATAATTGTAAGAGTAATTATATTTGGCAATACTTTCATTTTAAAATCTGATGTAATCAATTCTCCTATTTTAGGTTTAAAATAACGAATTAAGAATAACATTGGTAAAACTTGATAAAGTATAAAACACAACAAACCAATAGTGTGATGAAGCATGTTTTCTTGAGTGAAATTGAGCAAAATTAAAGTTATTATTCTAAAATAATTAGAAATAATATTCAAAAAAACAATGATTAAACAAAAACCAATTATCTGAAAAACGCCATAATATTTCTTTTCTTTTTTCTCCTCTAATGTCAATAATATAGCACCAATTAAAAATCCAGTTTTAAACATTGATAAACCCATGCAAGCAGTATCAATAGTAATTTTTGCACCTTTAATGAAAAAGTTTACGCCTTCAATTTTGTCAATTGGTATAAAATTTCGCAATGCTAAATATACATTATAACATAAAGTTTGTTTAATTTCGGTGGTTAAATGTTCAAAAAATTTATTGAAAATAGACGAAAATAATAAAATACAAATGAAGGATATATAAGAGAATTTTCTAGTAAATAAATAATAAATTAAACACACAAATAGCATTAAAGATAAGAAATGCAAAGATTTTGTATGTAGTCGATAACTTATAAATTCAAGCAAGAATATCAAACCAATAAGTAAATAATTGATTTTAAAGTTTGTTTTTCTTCCGCCAATAATAAATAAAACTAACGAGAATAGTATTCCAAATAAATCGCTATTAAGCCCAAAAGCAACAACATTATAATTTGCTGCCAATAGACATAATATCGCAAAAATTGCAATTGCTTTTTTATTTTGAGATAAAAACTTCATGTTTATACTAGCTGTTTTTTGTGTTTTTTATAATAAAAAAACAATAAGCACAAACCAATAATAATCATCAACCATTCATGAGGTTCAGGAACTGCACCGTCATTATTTATTGAAGCATTTCCAAGTGTGTTCACATTTTTTTCAATACCATTTTTTACATAATCTTCATCCGTTTCCAGTACAATTAAAGACGATATTGGAGTAACAATATTAGCGTCTTTTGCCAACGAAACATAACTATTATTAGCCAAACTGTCTTGTTGAATTTTAACTTGTTCGTCTAGAACTTTACCAAAAGCGTACATTCTATAAATATGATTTGAACCATTATTTGTTGATGTTTCAGTTCTTGAATTTTCATGAATTGAAATATCAGATTGCTCAATATTAACACTATTTTCAGAGGTTTTAAAAGATAAAAACTGATTATCATTTACTAATGTTAAGCATTTTTTTAAATCACAATTTATAAATTCTACATATTTTTGTTCTTTAATAGTTTGCCAAAACGGATTTATTTCATCTGATATATTAATTATTTTAAGACGTTTATCTTTAGTTTCTAATTTTATTTTATTCAAATAATTGGATGTTTCTAATTCTTCAAAATTTGCAGAAAAACTTCCACTTTTTGTAATAACCAAACTGTTTTCGGGCAATTTATATAGCGGTAATAATGAGTAATGTAAATCTTCAAATTGTAATAAAACAGTTTCATAATTCTCTTTATTTATTTCCTCTTTTTGATTGTTAAAATAAGTAAAGTATTTTTTATTTTTCTGATTTACCAAAGTTGCAACTTCCTCTTCTGTCCAGGAACTATTCAAATCTAAAATAATCTCACTTGGAGTAAATTGAACGGTTTGTTTTTCAAGTTCTTTAATTTCATAAACTTTATCTTTCCATACAAATGCATTAGAAAAAACTTCATTGTTTAATGGCATTATTACTTCCCAATCATCCAATCCTGTTGATTTGTTGATGTAATATTTTTTATCTAATTCAAAATCTTTACTAGCTTCGAATTTCGAGTTTCCAACCATTTGAAGTCTAGAAATAGTTTCAGCATTAGAAATGTTTGGACCTTTAATATTCAAACTTTGGTACTTCATTTCTTTGTTTTCAACCTTCAATGGCGTAGTAAAACCACATTTAAAAGTTCTAGGTAATTCTTTACTAATAGGAAACACGCGCACTACAACTTTATTTCCTTCTTTCCACTGCATCAATGATGGATCACGAGCTTCAATGCCAACTATTTGTTTATATGCTTTTGTTGCTTTTTCTTTAGTTGTTAAAACACCTTTTCTTTCAACTCCATTTACCCATAATGAAAGCGAAGTGGCAACCGAACCTTCCGGTAATTGAAAAGAATAAATTGCTTCTTTTTGTCCCCATGAATCTTCGTTACAAGCAACATCCATAGTTATTTCGGTATATGCCAATCGGTTATTTGCAAATATCTTTACATCTTCTTTTATATTTTTAGTAATTAAATCGTTTCCGCTCCACAACTGTTCTTCGGTTTCTAAACGTTTATCAAAATTTGATTTTAATATATTTATTCTATCATCGGCACTTAAATCCAAATCTTCAGAAAATAAATAAGCAATATTTATAAACGGATTGTGCGTTTTTCTCTCATTATATTGTTTTCCTCCAAAATTATCGAAACCTCTAAATTCAAAAAAATTATCCGTAAATACATATACAATGTCTTTTTTCAAAAGAATTTCATTGAAAAAATTTGGTTTCAAATTTTGAGAAATTGTAATGTATGTTGGTAAATCATCATTTGTTTTTTCAAATGATTTTGTAATTGAATTTTTACTCATTTTAGTACTCTCATCACTCAATTTTAAAGTGAATAATGTTAATCCTAAAACTACTACTAGAATTCCAGAAGCAAACGAAATTAAATTATTTCTGTTTTCAGGAAGTATTTTTATTAATGTTATCGAATGAATTACAAAAACAATCATCGGAACTAATCCATAAAAACCCAATCCTAAAGCCAAAATTCCAATAAAAGAAATTGGAGCAAACGGAATTAGATAAATCATATAATATATAATCATCAAATAGGTTAAGCCATTGATGAAATAACAAAACATTAAACCTAACTTGTGTTTTAAATTGCTGTATATAATGAAGTTAGAAATACAAAAGATAAAAGTAATTAGGTAAACCCAAATTGGCAAATTTTCAAAAATATTGACGAAAATATTAGTGCAAAAACAACCAATAAACCAATTTAAAAACAGAAACGGAATTAAATGCAAGTACTTTGTTTTGTCTTTTAAAATTTTAAAACATAATATAATTCCATACAAAAATTCTATAATTAAACTTATAAAACATATAGATTCTAAAGCATCATTGTTGAATTTTATTCCCAATAACGAAATTATTAGCATAGTAATACTGAAAACAGTTACAACAATACTAACAGTTACACCTGTTTTGTTAGTGTAATTCATGACAAGTTCACTTATTTTTTTCATTCTTTAAAAAGTTATATTAAAAGTACTTTGAAATGCAAAGTTAAATATATTTTTCAATAACAATAATTATTTTGAAATTATTTTTATTTTTTTATATCTATAGATTAATTCAAAATTAACTATCATCATTTTTTGTGCTTATAAATGCGATTTCAATAATAATCATATAGGTAAATCTGTGTTTTCGTAAATTATTGAAAGCAATAAAGATATTTGACTAAAAATTTTTTAATAGTACAACGTTTTCGTAAATTTGCACTACAAACAAATTAACGATATTTATTATGGCTTTTGATATTGAAATGATTAAAAAAGTGTACGCAACAATGGCTGAACGTGTTGACAAAGCACGTATTATAGTTGGTCGTCCATTAACACTTTCAGAAAAGATTTTATACTCTCATTTATGGGATGGAAATTCTACGCAAGCTTTTACAAGAGGAAAAGATTATGTAGATTTTGCTCCAGATAGAGTTGCTTGTCAAGATGCAACCGCTCAAATGGCATTACTACAATTTATGCATGCCGGAAAAAAAACAGTTGCAGTGCCAACAACAGTTCATTGTGATCACTTAATTCTTGCAAAAGATGGTGCTAAATCTGATTTAGCTCTAGCCAATTCACAATCTAAAGAAGTTTTTGATTTTCTTTCTTCGGTATCCAATAAATACGGAATCGGTTTTTGGAAACCAGGTTCGGGAATTATTCACCAGATTGTTTTAGAAAATTATGCTTTTCCTGGTGGAATGATGATTGGTACCGATTCTCACACAGTTAATGCTGGTGGTTTGGGTATGTTGGCAATTGGAGTTGGTGGTGCAGATGCTGTTGATGTAATGTCTGGAATGTCATGGGAATTAAAATTTCCAAAATTAATAGGAGTGAAGTTAACAGGAAAATTAAACGGTTGGACATCTCCAAAAGATGTAATATTAAAAGTTGCAGAAATTCTTACTGTAAAAGGTGGAACTGGTGCAATAGTTGAATACTTTGGCGAAGGTGCAATCAATATGTCATGCACAGGTAAAGGAACAATTTGTAATATGGGCGCTGAAATTGGAGCAACAACTTCAACTTTTGGATATGATGATTCAATGAGAAGATATTTAGCAGCAACTGGTCGTCAAGATGTGGTTGATGCTGCAGACAAAGTTGCAAAACACCTAACTGGTGATGATGAAGTTTATGCAAATCCAAATCAATATTTTGATCAATTAATAGAAATAAATCTAACAGATTTAGAACCACATATTAATGGACCATTCACTCCAGATAGAGGAACTCCAGTTTCTAAAATGAAAGATGAAGCTATTAGAAACGGTTGGCCATTAAAAATTGAATGGGGATTAATTGGTTCATGTACCAATTCATCTTATGAAGATATGGCTCGTGCAGCATCAATTGTAGAACAAGCTGTTGCTCATGGAATTACTCCAAAAGCAGAATTTGGAATAAATCCTGGTTCAGAACAAATTAGATATACTATTGAAAGAGATGGAATTATAGCAACTTTTGAGAAAATGGGAACTAAAGTTTTCACAAATGCTTGTGGTCCATGTATTGGTCAATGGGATAGAGCAGGAGCAGAAAAAGAAGAAAAAAACACTATTGTTCATTCTTTTAATAGAAATTTTTCTAAACGTGCCGATGGAAATCCAAATACACATGCCTTCGTAACTTCGCCAGAAATGGTTGCTGCTTTGGCAATTTCTGGAGACTTAACTTTTAATCCAATAACAGATACTTTATTAAATGATAAAGGCGAAGCTGTAAAATTAAATCCTCCTCATGGTGATGAATTGCCAAAAAGAGGTTTTGATGTTGAAGATGCAGGATTTCAAGCTCCAGCAAAAGATGGAAGCGGAATTATAGTTGCAGTTTCTGAAACATCAGACAGATTACAACTTTTAGCTCCATTTGACGCTTGGGATGGAAAAAATATTACTGGAGCAAAATTATTAATTAAAGCTTTCGGAAAATGTACTACCGATCATATTTCTATGGCTGGACCATGGTTGCGTTTTCGTGGACATTTAGATAATATTTCAAATAATATGTTGATTGGTGCTGTAAATGCTTTTAATCAATTGGCTAATAAAGTTAAAAATCAATTAACTGGTCAATATGATACTGTTCCTGCTGTTGCAAGAGCATACAAAGCTGCAAATGTTCCTACAATTGTAGTTGGCGATCAAAATTATGGCGAAGGTTCATCAAGAGAACATGCAGCAATGGAACCAAGATTTTTAGGAGTAAAAGCAGTTTTAGTTAAATCATTTGCACGTATTCACGAAACAAATTTAAAGAAACAAGGAATGTTAGCTTTGACCTTTACCAACGAAGCCGATTATGATAAAATCAAAGAAAATGATACTATTAATTTCCTTGATTTAATAGATTTTGCACCAAATAAACCATTAACATTAGAGTTTTTGCATGATGATGGAAGTAAAGATATTATACTTGCTAATCATACTTATAATGAAAGTCAAATTGGTTGGTTTGTAGCTGGTTCTGCTTTGAATTTAATTGCAGCTGGAAAAGCTTAAATTTTATTCAAAACACATATAAATCCTTGAAGCAATTCAAGGATTTTTTTATAAAACAATAAAAAGATAAAAAACTCTTTTTATTTTTAAATAGTAGTATTACATTTGTAGCATAATTAAATATATATGTTTTCAAAATCTTGTGAATACGCAATAAAAGCGATGATATTTGTAGCTCAAAAATCAAAAGATGAAGTTAGAATAGGAGTGAAAGAAATCGCTAAAGGTATTGACGCACCAGAACATTTCATTGCAAAAATATTGCAAGATTTAGGTAAAAAAAAATTGATAAATTCTGTCAAAGGTCCAAATGGTGGATTTTATATGGATAAACAAAACTTAAAAAGTTCAATAGCTGATATTGTAAAAGCAATAGATGGTGACTCAATATATAAAGATTGCGTTATTGGATTAAAATTATGTTCAGAAAAAAATCCGTGTCCAGTTCATTTTGAATTTAAAGAAATAAAA